>NZ_JARVRI010000050.1:0-51906 GCF_030209785.1 Arthrobacter sp. efr-133-TYG-120 | reverse complement strand
ACCTACTCTGCCAGCCAGTCCCAGACCAGCCACCCCAATCCTCACAGTCGTTTTGAGCGCTCAGAACGACAACAACTGCGAGCTAGTTGCATTTAAATGCGGCGGAAGCGGCGCGGCGCGTCAATCCCGTCGACAAGATCGGCAAGTACGCGGCCAATAGCCGGGGTGAACTTGAATCCGTGGCCTGAGAACCCCGCGCCGACCACCAGCGGTCCAAAACGGTCGAGCAGGAAATCTTCGTTGGCCGTGCTCGTGTAAGTGCAGCTGATGGGAACCGCCGATTCGGCGTCGACCCCGGGCAGCCACTCACGAGCGTAGCGGCGGAGGGCCTCCAGCTGAACCGGCTCGGGTTCGAATGTGCGGGCATCCGGATCGGTGACAGGCCCTACGCCATGCCACCCCGCCTTGACCCCCTCGCCTGGAGTGAGCATCCCATAGACGGGGCTGTACCAATAGTCGTCACGGGGATCTCCCGGGTCCGGCGCGTGGTTGAAGCTCGGCCAGGACTGGGAATCATCGATGGGCGTGAAATGGGCAGGTTGCTCTTGGGTGACCACCAAACGGGGGAGTGGGACTTGCGTCCCGACAAGCTTGCTGGTCCAGGCGCCCGCCGCGATGACAATCCGGCGCGCCGTGATTTCCAGCGAATCGGTCACGACGACGGCGCGATCCTCGCCGAGAACGCGGATCTCGCGAACAGGGGTCGAATACTCGAAGCGGGCACCGTGTGCCTCGGCCGATGTGCGCAGCGCCTTGAGGGCCTCGGCCGCCCGGACCCGGCCCGATTCCGGCACGAAGAGGACATCGCTTCGGAACACCATGCCCCGCCAACGCTCTGACGCCTCCTTGGCGGAGATGAACTGGCTTGCGATGCCCCGCTCAGCGTGCGCGGTCCGAACTTCCCGGAGCCGGGCAACATTTCCGTGGTTGGCCAGACCCACAAGATCCAACAACTGCGTTTCGGTTTCCTCCGCGAGCCTGTCCCAGAGGTTCCTCGCTTCGCTGACCAAGGCGAGGTAGTCACCCTCTGCGTAGGCCGTGTTGAAGTTGCGCGTCGCACCATGGGAAGCCCCTACATGGTGCCCCTCCTCAAACTGCTCAAGGAGAACCACCGATCGCCCCTTGAGTGCGAGCTGCCAGGCCGCAGCTGATCCCATCGCGCCTCCGCCGACTACGACGACGTCAACATCCATCCCGGCTTCATCCATCCTGTCCTGCGGCCCTCCCACCGAGGTCCGCTGCGGTTTCCATTCTGCCGTGGACGGAGCGGCTGTTTTGAGCAGTGCCCTCGGCATGGAAGATTGGATCGGGTGAAATTCCTCCTTCCTTCGCAGACCTCGTCTTCGCGCGGCATCGCGTTTCTAAGGATCGTGTTCGGCGGCCTTTTGCTGGTGCATGGAGTCCAGAAGCTGCTCGCGGGGCAGCCTGCATTTGAGGCAACCATCGCCGCGATGGGTGTTCAAAAAGCGGAGCTGATGTCCTGGCTGGTCATCTGGGGTGAAACCGGGCTGGGCGTACTTTTGGTGCTCGGCGCTCTGACGCGGGTGGCTGGCTTCCTGGCGGCCCTCATGTACGCAGGGATCTGGTTTGTCACCGAATCGGGCAAACCGTTGTTGAGCGATAGCCCCGGAATCAACGCCGAACTGCTCATCCTGTATATCGCGTTGGCGTTGGCGTTCGCCTTCATCGGTTCCGGGGCGGTTTCGCTGGACCGGAGACTGTTTGCCGGGAAGCCAGCCCGGAAATCGCGGCGCTAGGCTCCTAGCGCCGACCCGCCTGGAGACCCGCGCGGGCCATCGCGTCCGCGTAGGAGCGGCCCATTTCGATCAGCCATTCGGTCTGGCGTTCCTTGGAACCGGCGAAGGCGCGCCCGTGCAGCGAACGGGCCTTGTAGACCTTCAGGCCGCGGCGCCAGATCAGCTGGTTGTCAGTCTTGAGGAGCATCTGCGCCAGGCGGTTGGCTTCCGTTCCGTGCGCGACGATCGCCGATGCGCGCGGGACGAGTTTGAGGAACGCGATGAGCGGCTTGAGCCCGGCACTGACCTGCTCGGGGGTCAGTTTTCCGTTCGCCTCGCCCGGAGTAAACCACGGGTGGGTGTTCCACGGCATCATCCATTCCGGGCGCAGGCCGAGCTGGAACTGCAGACCCAATAGCCGGGTGGCGGCGGCGTCGTCTCCGGCCCACACAACGCCCCGCGGGGAGGCCTCGCTGGTGTTGGAGAACAGGCTGACAATCCGGCAATCCTCCACCGAGTGCATCGGATCCACGTAGGGGACTTCGAAGCCAGGGCGGAGCTTGCGGAGGAACTCCACATGCTGGTTGACCGGAGCGATGTGCGGGGCGAAGAAAGGGCTGTCCGGAACCGCGGGAGTCACCGATTCTTCCGCGGGAGCCGCTTCGGAGCTTGCGGGTTCGACGACGGCGGGTTCGACGACGGTGGCGACCGGTTCGGCGACGGGTTCGACGACGGGAGCGGCCGCAGGGACCACCCTGCGGGTAATGACCGGGCTGGCCTTGGGCACCGAATTTGTGGGCGCCTTCTTCGGCGTGGCCGTCTTTGCGGCAGCAGCCTTCGGAGCGTCCTTCTTGGCCGGAACCTTCTTTTCGGCCTTGGCCGGGGCGTCCAGGTCATCATCCTCGTCGTCAAACAGACCATCGAAGAGCTTGTCGAGTTCGTCGTAGCCGGTGCCGTAGTCGTCGTCGAGCTCGGGGCCGCGCCCGAAACCTTCCTCGTACCGCGAGTCCAGTTCGGTGCGGTAATCCTCGTCGTGGACCTCGAAATAGTCCGGTTCGGCCAATGCGGTCATGAGAGCAGGGGTCTCCTGGGGTCGGGCAGGGGCCAGTATCGGGCGCGAAGGGGCGCGTCCGTTTCCGGGCCAGTTGATGGGGGCTCTCCGGGGGACCGGTTGAGCCTTTAGATCTTAGCAAGCCATAGATGGTCTGGAGTCCTTCAGCCGTTCATCTGACTCGGTATGTCGCGCGGCTCCGGGGATCGAGGAACCGCGATGCGTCGAACATCACCCGTGGGCGCCGCCGAGGGCGGGCGGAGACACGAGAGGGCGGTGGAATGGACGAAAGAGTCCATTCCACCGCCCTTGTTCGGCGTCAGTCGTCCGGCGTCAGCCCTCAGATGTGGATGACGAATTGTGCAAGTGCCGCGGCCGCTATGAAACTTGCGGAGAACGTGATGGTCGCCACAATGACCGTGCGCCAGTTGAGTGTCTTCAGCGCGTTGATGTCGCGTCCAACGTTCATGCCGAGCAGGGCGATCGAGCCAAGGCCCACGTAGAGCGGGTCAAGGTTGTGGGTGAAGGAGACGATCAAGCCGCTGAAAGGCAGAATCGGAGCTGTTGCCAACGTGGCGAGCGCAAGGACCCATACGCTCGACGGCACGGCGGGAACGTACTTGGCCAGTACGAATGCCAGCGCGGTAAGGAGGCCAAGGATCACCACGCCAATGACGTCGTTGATACTGCTGGACTTGGTGCCCAAGGCGTTGAGGACCACGCCCGCGGCGATGCTTGCACCGAAAGCGATAATCCACGTTGAGGGCTTCGTGCGCACTTCGGGGTCCTGGAGCACGGCTGAAACGTCCACTTTGGATCGGTCCTGTGGCCGGCGCAGCTTCGCGGCAACGGGGTTCCCGTTGCGGTCAAGGCGCTTGCCTTCGTCATCGCGGCGGAAGAGGCGCGACCAGAACTTGTAGAGCCGCAAAGACATCGGCAACGAAAGGAAGGCTCCGGCGTAGAAGCCCACAAGGTTCGTCACCAGGTTCGACAGGGCTGCAAGCGCCATGATCTCCGGTGCTTGCCCGGGATACAGGATGGACAGGGCCGCGACGCCGCCAAGCATCATGGATCCCGAGCCGAGGCCCAGGCCTAACGCGAGTGCAAGCGGGTCGAAGATGCCCATTCCGCCGAGCAAGCCGGCCAGGAGGGAGATGAAGACGGCGCCGAATACACTGCCCAGCAGCCACACGGAGAACACGCCGCGGTAGACCGGGGACTTCACGCCGAAACGCTGCAGTGCGTAGGCCAAATAAGATTCCCGGTCAATTGCCCAGGTGGCCCCGATGGCCGTGCGGCCCATGCCCAGCGCGACGCCGACCGGCAGGGCAATGATGACGGTTCCGAAGATGTGGCCGACTTCCTGGAGCAGGATGGCCGGGCCGAGGGAGGTCAGCTTGGCGAAAGAAGGTCCCACCTGGGTGCCGAGGGCCCCGAGGAACATGACGATGCTGACGTTGAGCAGTACCGAGGCCACGGCACGGCTTTGGCCGGACATGGGGCGCACCTTCTGGACGCCAATGACGGCGCCCATCAGCACCGCCCACAAGACGGGCATGAGCACGATAGCGGCGTTGCCCAGGGGAATCTTGTGTGTTCCGGCCAAGATGGCGACGGCGCAGACGGCTGTGGACAGCAGGATCATCGATCCCCATTGCCGTGCGGTCGGGGTGAAGAGGCGGGCCCGTCCGTGATCGACGTTGACTACGGGCGTATCCACCTCCGGAGTGGTTGTGGATTGGTTCTTCATTGTTGTGCACCCTTCGTGTGCTGCAGTGGCGAGGGACGGATACATCCATGCCATTTGGTATACCAAAGATGGTAAGGTGGATCACATCGCAATGCAAGACATGTCACAAAAGCTGCTCGGATTCCCCAAACCTAGGGCATTCGCGCGATCGTCCGATGCCGGACTCGGTCTGCAGCTTTTTGACCTTGGGATACCAAATTTGGAGGGTTTATGATCACTCAGCTTTCTGCCCGGTACGTCCTTGGCTATGACGGGACCGGGCACGTCATGCACACGGATGGGCACGTGGTGATGAGGGATGACGAGATCATCTACGTGGGTACCGACTACGCCGGTCCCGTTGACGAACGCCGGGACTTTGGACAGAGCCTCATCTCCCCTGGCCTCATCGATCTCGACGCCTTGACGGATATTGATCACATGATCTTCGACTCCTGGCCCACCGAGGAAATCGCTCCGGGCTTGCAATGGTCCGAAGACTACTTCCATAACCGCCGCCGCGATGTCTTCACCGCGGCGCAGCGCCAGAGCGTACGCAAGTTTGCGCTGGCGCAGCTGGCCTTGCACGGCGTGACCACCTACATGCCGATTGCCTCGGAGATCCACAGCTCCTGGGCGGAAACCTTCGAGGAACTCAAAGGGATGGCGCAGTCCAGCATCGAGCTCGGCCTGCGCGGCTTCCTGGGCTCCGCGTACCGTTCGGGGATCAACGTCACTGACCACGACGGCCAGCGCGTGATCCTTTTCGACGAGGAGGAGGGACGCACAGGGGTCGCCGACGCCGCACGGTTCCTCGACTACGCCGACGAGCTAGGACACCCGTTGCTTACCGGTGTCCTGCTGCCATGCCGGATCGAGACACTCTCGGACGAACTGATGCGCCGGACTGCCGAACTGGCCACCGAACGCAACGCGCTGGTCCGCCTCCATTGCCTCCAGGGGACCAATGAAGACGGTTTCCTCGTCAAGCTCACGGGGCGTACAGTCCTTGAGCAGCTTGCGGATTCAGGCCTGCTGGACACGCGGCTCCTCATCCCGCACGGGGTTGTCATCGACGGCACCGACCCGTCCTCCAGCGCAGAAGGCGGGCCGTTGGATGTGCTGGCCCGGCATGACGTCAGCATCATTCACTGCCCCCTGACGTCGTTCCACTACTCAGGCATGCTCAAATCCTTTGACGCCTTCGCAGCCGCCGGGGTCAACATGTGCCTGGGAACGGATTCATTCCCACCGGACCTGATCAAGGGCATCGATGTCGGCACGCACCTGGCCCGCATCGCAGAGGGCCGCCGGGACGCCGGTACGGTCTCGGCGTTCTTCGACGCTGCCACCCTGGGTGGTGCCAGGGCGCTGGGTCGCGACGACCTGGGGCGCCTGTGTCCGGGCGCCCAAGCCGACATTATGGTCGCCTCACTGGAGGACTTCCGTGACGGAGTCGTGGAAGATCCATTGCGCACGCTCATCCTCAACGGTTCGGCACGCAATGTCACCGACACGTACGTTGCGGGCCGCCCCGTGGTTGTTGACGGCTCGCTCCCAGGCATCGACCTGGATGGACTGCGCGCTGAGGGTCAGCAGCTCTTTGGACAGATGGTGGACGCCTACGGCGAACGCGACTACCTGCGGCGCGATGCCTCCGAGCTGTTTCCACCGGTCTATGCCCCGGCAGCAGCTCTGACACATGACGCGACGGCGTACGCACCTTAAGGGTTAAGGGTCAGAAGTCCCTATGTTCACGCGTGAGCTCCTCCGCGGGGCTGTTTGCCCTGCGGAGGAGCTGCAAGCGGGCTACATCCAATGCGGTGGAGAAGCCCGAGCCGGTGACTATGCGGGAATTGTTGCCCGGATCTTCCGGCTGCCCACCATCACGATGAGGCCAAGCAACAGCAGCGCTGCCGCGAACAACAACCACAGGCCATTGAAGCCGGTGCTTGCGAGAACAGCCGTTCCGGTCCCAACAGCACCCGCTGCAGTTACAGAGGCCGCATTGGCTTGTGCTGCAGTTCCGGATGCAAGGGCCGCCGGTGTCTCAACCGAAGGAGCGGCTGCAGCCGGATCGACGAAGCCCTGAGATCCGACCGGCCCGTTCACGACGGGCAGGTTCACGACCGGCAGGGTGACGGCGGGCAGGGTGACAACGGGTTGGCTGATAGAGGGCAATCCCAAACCCACCGATGCGGTGCCGACAGTGTTCGGCAGACCCAAGGGTGCCGTCAGTCCTGCACTCAAGAGCGATCCGACGCCTCCATTGGTGCCCGTCGACGCGGTGCCGAGTAGGCTCGCCGAGGTGTCACCCAAGGAGGCCAGTCCGTTCACCGACCCAGCGACGCCGGTGCCTCCGGTGGCGCCAGTCGGTGTCGTGCTGAGGACGTTGACCGCGGTGTCACCCACGGTGACAGGAGCGGTTACCGGTGCCGTGACGCCGGTTCCGCCAGTGCCTCCGGTGGCGCCAGTCGGTGTCGTGCTGAGGACGTTGACCGAGGTGTCGCCCACGGTGACTGGAGCGGTGACAGGCGCGCTGACGCCGGTGCCTCCGCTGGTGCCTGTCGGTGTCGTGCTGAGGACGTTGACCGAGGTGTCACCGACGGCGGCCAGTCCGTTCACCGGTGCCGTGACGCCGGTGCCTCCGCTGGTGCCTGTCGGTGTCGTGCTGAGGACGTTGACCGAGGTGTCACCCACGGTGACTGGAGCGGTGACAGGCGCGCTGACGGGAGCCGTCGCCTGGGTGCCAGAGGCTGTTCCAGGGGCGGAGTTGCTCAGAACTGCCAGTGAGGTGGCTCCGATATTAACAGGGACCGATATCGGAGCCACCACCTGGGTTCCGGACGGGACGGCTGCTCCGCCGGAATTGGTCGCCGGGGCCGGAACCGGGGCGAGTGCAGGGGCGGTGGTCGCGGCGCCCGAAAGGATTGAGAGCGACGTCGACCCGACGTTCACCGGAATGGACACCGGTGCAACGACTTGGGTGCCTGAGGCATTGCCCAGCGCACTTGTAGTGGTGTCTGCCGCGTTCGCGGCAGTTGCGCCGAGGGCTATCAACCCACCGGCAAAGAGGGTGCCAAGCAGCCCCTTGCGAATCATGCTGTGCATTATGTTGTTCTCCTGAACGAGTAGTTCCGAAAGGCGCATTGGAGCGCCTGGATTGGCCATTTGCCGCGGTCCGGAATTGGCTTCCGGGAAAGCGGCGGGGCGCGGAACTAGTCAGGGGATGAACCCGGGTCAAACGACACCGGAGCCGGAACTCTGCCGGCAGCAGCTGTTGACACGATGGTCCCAGCCAAGGGGTAAAACAGCTTGGTGCCTTGGAGCCAAGCGGCAGAAGCTCCCGAGGGATTGCTGGAAAGGACCGCAGAGCCGCTTACGGTGTCGCTGCCGCCTGGCGCACCGGGCGGGAATGTCCCGTCGGAGGGCGCTGAAGGTTCGTTTGAACCGCTAGCCCGGACAGTCGACTTCGAAGGCGTTGCCATCAGGCCCGGAGGGCCACTGGAGCCAGCGAGGCTGAGCAACGGGGTCGCGACATCCTGAGCCGACGTCAAGGGGACACTGCCAGCGGGCCCTGCAACAGCGGGTCCCGCTTCAAGGGCTTCGCCGATTCCGGCGGCATCGGGGATGTGGATTGAAGGCACGGTTACGTCCGGGACAGTGACCGGAAGGCTGCCAACCAAGGAACCAACGCCTGACCCGACCCCGTCAACCGCGCGCGCTGCCGGCGATACGAGGCTTGCAGTCGCGGCACTAACTGCGCCATCAGGCAGGACTGTGCTCACCATGGGCGTGTTGGCCAGAAGTTGATCGACGCTCGCAGTCAGCTGCGGAAGCTCGTTGACCACCGCAGGGGGCACCTGTACCGCGGGTAGCCGGACCTCGGGGACTGGAACGGATGCCACGGCCGGGGCCGGCACGGACGCGACACTTGCCGCAACCGCGTCGCTGACAGTTCCGGAAAGCCCCTTTGGCGTATTGTGCACCACGTTGGACACCGTAGAGCTCTTGCCGCCCAGAAGGGTGTGGTTGTTGGTGTTTCCGGAATCAGCGCTGGCTGCCGTGGAAGAGAGGGCGATCCAAACAACGGCCCCCGCGCCGGCAAGCATGACGGAGCGGAGAACATGAAGAACGCGCGACTTACTTTGCTCAGCTTCCATCTCGACACCCCCCAGCGTCAGCTTGGATCGACGATCGCTCCCATCCTAGGCCTCACTAGTTAACTAGTCCAGACGTTGGAGGGCGGATTCGCCCATTCAGTTCAGCGGGCGTCGTTGGCGTATCGGACTCCGAGCTGGGATCGCACCCCGTCGAAGAGGCGCATTGTGTTCAGCGAATCGTCCAAGGGCATCACGGGACTTTCGGTCAGTCCTTGCTGGACACAGCGGGTAACCTCACGCAGTTCGTAGGTGTAGCCGATCCCGACCGCGTCAAAACGTTCGGTCCGGGGTTCATCCCAGCCCGTTCGAATCAGCAGCTCGCGCGGATTGTTAATGGACCCCTGCGTCTGGAGGAAGCCCTTGGAGCCTGCAACGGATGCCGAGCGCGGCCCATGGGCCAGCAACGAGGATGTCAGCTGGGCGATAGCACCGCCGTCGTAACCCAGCGTGAGCGCATTCTGGGAGTCGACGCCGTCGTCCGTCAAAGTGCCGATTGCGCTGACAGACTGCGGGAAACCGAGGGTGCCCAAGGGCCACAGCAGGGCGTACACCGTGAGGTCCAAAAGGGCTCCGCCGCCGTCCGCCGGGGCCCAAATGCGGGCGGTGGGATCGTAAGGGGCAGGGAATCCAAGGTCGGCGCTGACCCACTTGATGTCGCCCAGCTCGCCCGACGCGGCAATGGCGAATGCCCTCTGCATGCTGGGCAGGAATCGACTCCACACGGCTTCCATGAGGAACAGTTTCCGTTCCCGGGCCAGAGCGACGAGCTCCGCCGCTTCACGGCCGTTGATGGTCAAAGATTTCTCGCACAGGACGTGTTTCCCGGCGTTGAGGGCATCCCTGACGATCTCGAAGTGCTGGGCATGCGGGGTGGCCACGTAGACGACATCGACGGCGTCATCGGCTAGCAGCCGCTGGTAGCCGGGTACGCCGCCGTCGTCGCCATAGGACTTCGTGACCCCCTGCGCGGCGGCAAAGGCATCCGCGGATTCCTGGCGCCGTGAACTCACTGCATGGAGGTTTGCGTCCTCGAGCTGGGCGAGGTCGCCGCTCACGGTCTTGGCGATTCCTCCCGTGGCGATGATGCCCCAGTTCAAGGCCTTGCCAGTGGCCGCGCGGGGATCCTGGTTCGGCTGGCTGAACAACCACGGTTTGGCGATATGCAGACTCATGCGGCCAATCCTCTCATTGCACAAGCCGCGTTTACAGGACGCATTCGGGCCAACGGGCCGGGAACCTTGCGATTCCCGGCCCTCCGTCTGTAGCACTGAAGAGGCGATCAGGCCCCGGCGGCGACCCGCGGACAAACGGCTTCCTCGCTCAGTTTGCCCTGCTGCAACCTGAAGCGGCGCTCGGTCTTCTGAGCCAGGCTTCGGTCGTGCGTCACCACCAGAATGGTGGTGTTATGGTCCCGGCTCAAGGAACTGAGCAGTTCGATGATGTGCTCACCGGTCTGCTCATCCAGGTTGCCGGTGGGCTCGTCGGCCAGGATGAGCTTGGGCTCGTTGGCCAGCGCCCGGGCAATGGCAACGCGCTGCTGCTCGCCGCCCGAGAGCTTGTTGATGCGGCGGGACTGTTTCTCCGGATCCAGCTGCACCTGCTCCAGGAGGGACCTGGCCCGCTCCAAGCGGGCAGCCTTCCGCATTCCGGCGAACTCCATCGGCAGCATCACGTTATCCACTGCCGAAAGGTTGGGGATGAGGTTGAACTGCTGGAAAACGAACCCGATGTCCCGGCGCCGGTATTCGGTGAGTTTGCCGGCGGGGAGCCCGGCCAGGCTGACTCCGTCCACGACGACGTCCCCGCTGGTGGGCTTGTCGAGGGCACCGAGCAGGGAGAGCAGGGTGCTCTTGCCGCTTCCGCTCTTTCCCACGATCGAGGCGAGGGTGCCCTTTTCGAGCTCGAAGCTCACGCCGTTGACAGGCTTGATGGTGCGGTCGCCGGACTTGAACTGGCGGACCAGGTCTTTGACTTCAATCATGGCTATTCTCCTCGGAGGACTTCGATGGGGCGGATGCGGGCGGTGAGCAGTGCTGGTACCAAGGCGCCCACGACGGCGACGCCGAAGACTGCGGCAACGCCTGCAGCAATGACGCCGGGGGAGGCGCTCGCCGTGACCGAGGTCAGCAACTGGGAGGCTCCGCCGAAGGGGTTTCCACCTGGACCACCAAACCCTCCGCCGCCGGGACCGCGCTGGCTCGTGGCCGTCGTCGAGCTGTTGGAACTGATCAGCGCCGACGCGATGCCGCCGCTGGCGAAGGAGGCGATGGCAGCGCCAACGACGCTGCCAAGCGCCACGAGGACGAGGGCTTCGAGCAGGAACTGCAGGCCGATGGTCCGGTTGCGGGCGCCGATGGCCTTGAGGACTCCGATCTCACGGCGGCGCTCGCGGACCAACATGACCATGATGAGCAGGATGATCAGGCCGGCGGTGCCGAGTGCCGCGATGAAGGCCACGAGTGAAATGTTCTTGACGCTGTCCAGCGAATTGACCGCGGTTTCAAGGTTCCGCTGGCCCTGTGTGACATCGGCCTTGCCGGAGCCGAGGGCGGCTTGAAGCGCCGTCTTGGCGGCGTCCACATTCGCCATGCTGTTGACGGTGACCACCATGCTGGAGAGCTCGCCCGGAGTCGCCGCGAGGGCCTGGGCCTCGGCGAGTGTCGTGTACACGGCGTTGTTGCCGAAAGTGGTGCCGGCGTCGAAGATGCCTGCCACCGTGAACGTCTTGCCGGCGATGGTGAACGTCGAGCCGGCTTTGAGGTTGTTCTTCGTCGCGAGAGTCGTTCCGACGAGGGCCTTGGTGCTGGCGACGGTGTAGTCGCCCAGGCCTGTGCCGCTTGTGATGTTCAGGGCCTTGCCGGCGGTGTCCACCTCGGCCCCGATACCTGTAGCAGTGATGGGCAGCGAGAACGTGGGCGCCGTTCCGGTGCTACCCGAGCCCGTGCTGCCGCTTGTGTTGTTGCGGTTGCCGAGCGTGCCGGCGTCGATGGCTGCCTGAAGGTTCGTGGTGACGCTCGTGCCACCGCCGGGACCGCCACCGGGTCCGGCTTGCTGCCCCGTGGTGCCGGTGGTCGAGGTGGAGGCCGTCGTCGCGGTCTCCAGCCGCAGCGCCTTGGTGCCCACCACGGAAACGACGTTCGGTACCGCTGCCGCCGTCGCGGTCTGGGCCGCGGTGAGCGGCTCGCCGCCGCCGTCGAATCCCTGCGCGCCGGCCGGATTCACGGTCAGGACCGTGCCCACGGAGGCGTTCAGCTCCTGGACCTTGCCGCCAACCTCTTGGTTGGCCACGAGCATGGCCAGTGCCAGCCCGATCGCGACGGCCAGGACTGCCACTACAGCCGCGGTCCTTATCTTGTTGCGGAAGGCATTGCCTACACTCCGGGCGAGGACGCTCACGATTCTCCTTCTGGACCTGGCCCGCCCCAGCGGCGCGCCTGCTCACCTAACAGTGCTCACGGCGGCTGTGCGGCTGTGCTGCTGAAGCTATGCGGGGCCTGTGAAGAGTTGCGCGACGGCGGATGGAGCCGGACACACCGACGGCGGCCACCCCCTGGAGTGGGGATGGCCGCCGTCGTTGGTGCCTAGAGGAGAGCTACTACTTGGTGATCGGGCCGAGGACCGGATCGTCCACGTAGGCCGTCTTCACGTTGGCGAGGGTCACGATGACCGGAGGCAGCAGGTACGCCGGCACGGTCTTGACGCCGTTGTTGTAGGACTTGGTGTCGTTGATTTCCGGGGTCTTGCCGGACTGGATGTCGTTGACCATGGTGATGGAGTGCTCAACGAGCTTGCGGGTGTCCTTGTTGATGGTGGAGTACTGCTCGCCCGCAAGGATGGACTTGACCGACTCAACCTCGGAGTCCTGGCCGGTCACGACCGGAAGCGGCTTGCCTGCCGCCTTGACCGAGGTCAGGATGGCGCGGGCCAGGGTGTCGTTCGGGGACAGCACGCCGTCCAGCGAAGCGCTCGTGTAGGTACCTGCGAGCAGGGTGTCCATGCGCTTCTGGGCGTTCTCTGCCTTCCAACCCTGGGTGACGGCCTGCTCGAAGGACTTCTGGCCGGAAACCACCTTGAGGGTTCCGTCATCGATCTTCGGCTGCAGGATGCTCATGGCGCCGTCGAAGAAGACCTTCGCGTTGGCGTCATCGGGGGAACCTGCAAACAGCTCGATGTTGTACGGGCCGCTCGGCTTCTTGGCCTTGAGTCCGTCCAGCAGGGCCTGGCCCTGCAGCACACCGACCTTGAAGTTGTCGTAGGCCACGTAGTAGTCCACGTTGGAGGTGTTCAGGAGCAGGCGGTCGTAGGCAATGACCGTAGCGCCGGCGTCCTTGGCCTGCTTGAGCTGCGTGCCCAGCTGGGCGCCGTCGATGGCACCGACGATGATGAGCTTGTCGCCCTTGGTGATCATCGCGCTGATCTGGTTCTGCTGCTCCGAAACGCCACCGTTTGCGAACTGCACATCCGGCTTGAAGCCTGCGCTTGTGAGCCCGTCGTTGAAGAGCTTCTCTGCCAGGACCCAGTTCTCACTGGTCTTCTGCGGGAGCGCGACGCCGATCGAGGAACCCTTGGGGAATGCCTCGCTGCCGCTTGACGAGCCACCGGAGCTGCCGCTGTCCGTACGGCCGCAGGCCGTCAGCGCCAGTGCCGCGATCGCAGCTACTGCTGCTGCCTTTCCTGCTTTACCAAACATTCGCATATCTTGGTTCGCTTTCTTTGTTGTGGATGGAACAAGCCGTCTTGAAGCCGATCAGGCTTCCTTGGAGATGACTTCCTTGGTTGAGGTCGTCTCGTCCGGGGCACTTTCGCTGCTCCGGCCGAAGTTCTTCATCATCAATCCGATGATCGATTTCTTGCCCTGCGTCTTGTTGTAGACGTCGAAGGCAACTGCCGCCAGCAGCACGAGGCCCTTGATGATCTGGGTGAGGTCCGCGCCGACGCCGAGCAGTTGGAGGCCGTTGTTGAGGACAGCCATGACCAGGCCACCAACGATGGAGCCGATCACCGTGCCCACGCCGCCGGTGACCGCTGCGCCACCGATGAATACGGCCGCGATCGCATCCAGTTCCCAGCCGACGCCGTCGAACGGACCCGAAGCCGTGGAGCGGCCCACGAAGATCATGCCGGCGAGGCCGGCAAGGATGGACATGTTCATCATGACCATGAAATTGACCTTCTTGGACTGGACTCCGGAGAGTTCGGCCGCGTGGCGGTTGCCGCCGACTGCGTAGATGTGGCGGCCAATGACCGTCTTGGCGGAAATGAAACCGTAGATCAGGACCAGCACGGCCAGAATAAGGCCCGGGATGGGGAATGAGGTGCCTGGGCGGCCAGTCGCGAACAGGTAGGTGGCGTAGAGGATGGCTGCATTGACGAGCACGAGCTTGGTGACCATCACCCAGCCTTCTTGCACTTCGGCGCCCAGTGCCTGGGCGGTGCGGCGGGAACGGATCGCACTGACAATCACGAATGCGACGGCGATAAGGCCCAGCAGGATTGTCAGGTTGTTATACCCCGTCTTCGGCCCTATCTCGGGCAGGTACCCGGAGCCCAGGTACTGGAAGTCTTCGGGGACCGGAACGGTGTTGGACTTGCCCACGAACTGGTTGAAACCGCGGAACAGCAGCATGCCGGCAAGGGTCACGATGAAGGCCGGGATACCGACGTATGCCGTCCAGAATCCTTGCCAGGCTCCGATCAGGGCGCCGAGCAGGAGCCCGAACAGGACGGCTACGTACCAGGGCAGGTGCCAGTCCCTGATGGCCAGGGCCACCGAGATGCCGACGAAGGCCGCTACCGAACCTACGGAGAGGTCGATGTGGCCGGCGATGATGACCAGGACCATGCCGATGGCCAGGATCAGGATGTAGGAGTTGCCGTTGAAGAGGTTGATGACGTTGCCCGGGGTGAGCGTGCGGCCCGAGGTGAAGATCTGGAAGAAGATGACGAGTGCAACCAGGGCGAAGATCATGCCGAATTGGCGGGTGTTGCCACCGAATAGCTTCTTGAGCGCGTTCATTGTTTTGGGTCCTTGTGTCCGTGTGGTTCTGGAGGTGACCGGGGTCAGGCAGCTTTGCGGCTGGATGTCATGAGCTTCATGAGGCTTTCCTGGCTGGCTTCGTCCTTGTTGAGTACGCCAGTGATGGAGCCCTCGAAGATGGTGTAGATACGGTCGGAGAGGCCCAGCAGTTCGGGAAGTTCGGAGGAGATCACAATCACGCCCTTCCCTTGGTTTGCCAGCTGCTGGATGATTCCGTAGATCTCGTACTTGGCCCCGACGTCGATTCCGCGGGTGGGTTCATCCAGGATGAGAAGGTCCGGATCAGTGAACATCCATTTGGCGAGAACAACCTTTTGTTGGTTTCCGCCGGAAAGCTTCGATACGCCTTCCTCCACCGACGGCGTTTTGGTGCGCAGCGACTTCCGGTATTGCTCGGCCACCATGAATTCCTTGTTGGTGTCCACAACGATTCCCCGGCTGATCTTCTTCAAGTTGGCAGACACCGTGGTGGTCTTGATGTCGTCCAGGAGGTTCAGTCCCAGGCTCTTGCGGTCCTCCGTGACGTAGCCGAGACCGGCGTCGATCGCTTGGCGGACGCTGCGCATGGTGATCGGTTTGCCGTCCTTGTACACCTGCCCCGAGATGAACCGGCCGTAGGAGTGGCCGAAGACGGAGCGGGCAAGCTCGGTGCGCCCGGCGCCCATCAGGCCGGCAAAGCCGACGATTTCACCCCGGCGCACATGGAAGCTGGAGTTCTTGCAGACCAGGCGGTCCTGGATCTGGGGATGCCCGACCGTCCAATCCTTGACTTCGAAGAACACCTCGCCGATCTTCGGCGTGTGGTCCGGGAAGCGGGACTCGAGCGTCCGCCCGACCATGCCCTTGATGATCCGGTCCTCGTCGACGCCGTCTTCCACGACGTTGAGCGTCTCGATGGACTTGCCATCGCGGATGATGGTGATCTCGTCCGCGATCTGCTCGATCTCGTTGAGCTTGTGGGAAATGATGATGGACGTGATGCCCCGGCCCTTGAGGCCAAGGATCAGGTCCAGCAAGTGCTGGGAGTCCGATTCGTTCAGGGCTGCCGTCGGCTCGTCGAGGATGAGCAGCTTGACGGACTTGTTCAGCGCCTTGGCGATTTCCACCAGTTGCTGCTTGCCGACGCCGATTTCCTTGATGGGGGTATCCGGGTCTTCGCGCAAGCCGACCCGTGCGAGGAGTTCGATTGACCGCTTGCGTGCCTCGGCCCAGTCGATGATGCCGCGACGGACGGGTTCGTTGCCGAGGAAGATGTTTTCCATGATGGACAGCTCGGGGATCAGTGCCAGTTCCTGGTGGATGATCACGATTCCCGCATGTTCGCTGGCCCGGATGTCCTTGAACTGCTGGACTTCCGCCTGGTACACGATGTCGCCGTCGTAGCTGCCGTAGGGGTAAACCCCGGAGAGCACCTTCATCAACGTGGACTTTCCTGCACCGTTTTCGCCGCAGATCGCATGGATTTCGCCCACCTTGACCCGGAGGCTCACGTCCGAGAGCGCCTTCACGCCGGGGAATTCCTTGGTGATGGACCGCATCTCGAGGAGAACCGGATCCTGGTGCGTTATGGGGGTCGACATACCCTCGCGCCTCCAATGTTTGACGTCGTTGTCGGCTCGGGGATGGCGAGCCTATCTGATGAGAAAGTAAACTGGATCACACCGCTTGTCGTCAAGACTTTAACGCAAGACGGCGATAACAGCGTGGTAACGAAATGTTCAGGACTGCTTGATTCCGGCGTGCTGGAACACCAAAGCGGCCGCCCCCAGGGCCTCCGCCCGGGCGCCGAGCGAAGACATCGCGAGGTGCGTTGTCTCGCCGATTACGGGCACTGCATGGCGGACGAGGCCCCGCCGGATCGGGTCCAGGAGGATGTCGCCGAGGCCGGCCAGAGGGCCGCCCACCACGATGACTTCCGGGTTTATGAGATTCGCCACATTGCCCAGCGCGCGCCCCACCGCGAGTCCGGCGTCGTCCACTACGCGAAGGGTCGCCGGATCCCTCGCCAGGGCGTTGCGGACAATGTCCTCGGGTTCGAGATGGAGCCCTGAGCCCTTCCCGAGCAGCTCGATCATGGTGGTGGTGGAAGCCATCGTTTCCAGGCAGCCCCGGTTGCCGCAGCGGCAGATCGCGCCGTATTCGTGGATGGTCGCATGGCCGATTTCTCCTGTGATTCCCACTGCCCCGTAGTAGGGCGCACCGTTGATGATGAGGCCCGCTCCGATGCCGGAGCCGATCTTGAGGAACATGAGGTTGCTGATCCCGCTATGGGGCCCCCAGGTGACCTCGGAGAGGGCGCCCAGATTGGCGTCGTTGTCAACGTATACGGGAAGATCGAGGGCTTCCTCCAGCCGTTCGAGAATCTGGATCCCCACCCATTCGGGCAGGATGGCGCCCTGCGCCACGGTACCGGAACGGCGGTCGATGGGGCCCGCTATGCCGGCCCCCGCGCCAACCACCGCGCTTCGGTCCACCCCGCTCTCGAGCAGGAGCTTGTTGAGGAGCGCGACGGCGGCGCTGATGCCCTGTTCGGCGTGGTGGCCAAGGGGGAGCGTGACCGTTTCCTCGACGATGATGTGATAGCCCAGCGAGGCCAGGACCACCCGCAGGTGGCGCCGGCCAAAATCGATGCCGACGGCCACCGCGCCGTTGCTGTTGAGCCTGACGTTCAGCGCCCGTCGTCCGGAGCTTGTGATCGGTTCGGTGGAGACGAGCCCTGCGTCCTGCATGATCTTGACGATGTTGGACACCGTTGCCGTGGAAAGGCCGGTCTGCCTGGCGAGTTCGGCCTGGGTGGAGGGGCCGCTCAGCAGGCATTCGATGAGCCGCTGCTGGTTCAGGTGGCGCAGCGCTGATTGCGAGCCGGGGTTCTTGCGGTGGCTCTTCGTCGAGCTGGATGTTGCGGGCATGACATGAAGCGTGCCTCAAATCACA
The DNA here is from genome assembly GCF_030209785.1 of Arthrobacter sp. efr-133-TYG-120. Classification (NCBI taxonomy): domain Bacteria; kingdom Bacillati; phylum Actinomycetota; class Actinomycetes; order Micrococcales; family Micrococcaceae; genus Arthrobacter; species Arthrobacter sp. efr-133-TYG-120. The sequence continues at coordinate 34,256 of NZ_JARVRI010000050.1, read as the reverse complement.
GTTGCAGTCAAGAAGTTAACGCAACGGCGTGAACTTGCATCGTCATCATGAACTATGCCCCGGTTTTGTACGAACCATCCCCGGCGGGTTGCCCGCAGGTCCTTTTGTCCCGGGTGGCGAGCCTTCTGCTGGCTAGGCTGGAAGGACGAGTGATCCCGGGCGTGCCTCCCATGAACGCCTGACGGGGATGCAAGGTGCTATTGAGGTGGTAATGATGCTGCTGTCCGTTCTGCAGGCCAACGCTGTTGTCCTGGACATCGACGCCAATCTGAAGACGGTCGATGCGGCGGCACAACGCGCTGCCGCGGCCGGGGCCGCCTTGTTGCTGACCCCCGAGCTCTTCCCGGTGGGGTACGCGCCGTTGCGGCTCCACGCGGAGCTGGATTTCGCAACGCTTCCAAGCATCCGGGAACGACTTGCGGACATCGCCCGCACGCACGGCATCGGGCTCGTGTATAGCCTTCCCGCACCAGCTGCCGATGGCGGTTGGCATATCTCCGCCACTCTTCTGGACGCGCACGGAACCGTGCTCCTGGACTATGGCAAAGTGCACCTCTTCGGCGCGGAGGAGCGAAAGGCGTTCTCCGCCGCCCAGGCAGCTCCCGGCGTCGTGGACTTCAAGGGCATCAAGACGTCGCTGCTGATTTGCTACGACGTCGAGTTCCCCGAAACGGTCCGCGCCTCGGCCACGCGAGGCGCTGACCTAGTGCTTGTTCCCACCGCCCTGTCGGCCGGATTCGACGCCGTGCCCCAGATCCTGATTCGGGCCCGGGCACTGGAGAGCCAACTCAACGTGGCCTACGCGAACCACAGCGGCCACGAGGACGGCTGCGACTTCCTCGGCGGGAGCGTGGTCGCGGGTCCGGACGGTTCGTTGCTCGCTGCGGCCGGGGATGGTGCCGAATTGCTCTTCGCCGAGATCTCCACTGAAAGCGTCAGGGCGGCACGGGAACAGGTGCCCTACCTGCGCGAACGCCGCCCGGAGCTGTACCGGGAGTGGGAAGGTTCTGCTCCGAAAGGTTGAGGCCGCGAATGCATGGGGTGGATGAGTAGCTCAGCGGTTGACTACGGGCGCGCGTAAGCCAACCGGCCGAGCCCAAGCACGGATTCCGAGAATGAGGCTGCGTCCGTCGCCAAAGAATGGCAGAAGAAAGACTGCATGCAACAGGAACCAGTGCTGCAGGAATGAACCGGGTGCCAGTAGTGCAACCAGCGCCCCCACCAAGCATGATCCACCCGGACCGAGTATCGCCACGATTGCGATCTGCCACCCGTAGAGATGCCCGACGGGAATGACGGAGAAGCGAAGGATGCCGGAAGAAACTACGACGTCGGAAATCCCGTGAAACAGCCTCATGCCCGCAACGTGAGACCACTCATGCACCAGAAATCCGCACAGCAGGCACAGCACATGCACAAGAAGCCACAGGCCAGCCCGGAAAAGTATCGGGTCAGTGGTCATGGCGGCCAGGAAGGTGCACGCCGTGAAGCCGAGAGCCGCGGCGGCAAAGGCAATCTACATGACCATATGAGTTGCTTGGCTATCAGCCCGGCAGTGACATCCCGGAGGGCGAACTTTCGAACAGTCAATCCTGGTTCGCTTGTAGGAGTCGCTTCTTGTGGAGCTTTAGCCGTTCCAGGACTGATGCAACGGCAACATAAAAGACAAGCGATGCCGCGAAGACAAAAGCGATGGGCGCGCCGTTCGACACCCCGATTTCCAACGCGGTCGCCCCGTCGGGCTTTGCATGGGGCTCGAAGAAGAGCGCGCCGAACAGGCCAGATTTCCTGACTCCTGTTTCTGACGCCGAGAACATCGTGGTGATGAAACTTGCGACAACGACGATCATGGTGACAACAAAAGAGACTGTCATCCCGACGATGGATCTAAGCAACCACTTCATGGCGTGCAATCCTTTCCATTCTCCGCATACCCAGGATGCTGTAAAAGACGACGAGCATGTTAAGCGCGGTGAAAATTCCCGCACTGATCATTGGATCAAAGTTAAAGACGTTCAAGCCGAGCGCCACAATCATGACGACTATCACCGTGAGCAGGACCCCCATGATGACAGTGAATGGGTTTCCCTTCTCAGGAGGGAAAGCGATGCCAACTAGGGTTGATATGAGAATGTTGCTCAAACACAATCCAAGCACCGGCAGGCACGCTTCGAAGGTAATTCCTTGCGACAAGGAAATCGTGATGACTGGAATGCCCACAACCATCAAGAGGACGCCTTGCGAGCCGACGAGGCGTAAGTAGTTCGCAACGGTGCGGCCCGGATAAGTGACCATGCGCCGCAGGGGCTCCGAGTTTGAAAATGCATAGACTCCCTGAAATGTTATGAGAGCGAGGACGTAGGGTGGGAACACCAAATGCTCGAGCCAGGCGAAGACTGAATAAATGATGATAAAAGAGATAGCCACCATCGTTTCGAAACTTCGAAACAAGACCAGAATGTAAACGCCGAACTTACGATCTGCCAAGCGTGAAGGCAGAAAGACGAAGAAGCGACGCATCGGGACGTAGTTCCTGGGTGCGATGGCGACGATTGCCGGAATTACTGCCGCCGATGTCGCAAGGAGGATTAAAATGGATAACCAGAGCCCAACGGCTTCCTGCAGTTTCGCGTAGAGCAATGCAGGTGCAAAGTAGTCGCGCCCCAATACGTAGCTTTCGGCGATCTGGCTGCTCTGCTCGTTGGTTTGAGGAAACGCCACCGCCAGCCCGAAAGCCAGCACCATCGGGACTATCAGACCGCGAAGTCGGGCGATCCGGAGGGCCTGCAGAGCACGCTCAAGCAGGTAGTAGCCGAGGCTCAGAAGCAAGTAGGTTGAAATAGCGGGGAACCAGATGGATGCCAGAACCCTCGGAATGTAATCAGGACCCTCGATCAACACGGTTGAAATGGAGAAAGCACCGAAAACGAACACGGTCATAAGGAGAACGAGGGATGACTCAAAGAGCGCAAACGCCATCGTCCTTTCCTTGTTGGTCACGGGCAGATTGAAGGAGAGCTTCAGAAGCTCATCTGCCTTCATGAACAGCACCCGGATCAGTGTGTACGCAATAAGTACCCAAAATCCGACCGTTGCGCTGGCCACTTGAAGAACCGGCTCAAGCAGGCCGGTTCCACCGAGATACTGACGGATGACCACATAGCTCAACACGTTGAATCCCGCGAACGCGAGAACGAGCAGGAATATGGTAGAAAGCCGAGCAGCCGGGCTGGCCAACAGGCCTCGTCCCAAGACGCGCCTCACGATGAAGAGCCAGAACAATCGAGACAGGAGAACTACGCTCTTGAAGCGCATTTAGGATGGCTCCATTGCCTGGATGAATTCGTTGGCAAGGTCAGCTATCGTTCCGTGATCTTCGATAATCTTCCGGACGGGAGCCTGAACCACCAGGGCCCCTTGGATGAGAAGCGCCAGCTCGTCAGCGACGTGCTCCAACATGGTGAAGTCATGACTGCACAGCAGAACCGATCGGCCTTCTTTGGCAAGTTGTCGGATATCTCGCTCGAAGAGGTTGATGGCGTCGATGTCGACGCCATTGAGGGTCTCATCGATGACGGTAAACCTTCGCCGGAGCATGAACGCCGCGATAAGTTGCAGCTTCTTCCTCATGCCGTGTGAGTAGTCCTCAATCAAGTCGCGGTGCCTGTCGCGCATGGAGTACCTGGCGAATTGCGTCCTCAGTGCCGCGTGATCCATGGATTCTCCATAGAGCCCGTGCATGAAACGCACGTATTCCTCCCCCGTGAGGAACTCAGGGATGTAATCATTGCTCGACAAGTAGATCGAAGACATCTTGGCGCTGCGGCTCTGACTGCTGACAGGTCCGATGCGGACGCGGCCGCTTTGAAGTTGGAGCAGATCCAGGATGACCTTTATCAGGGTGGACTTCCCGGATCCGTTGGGACCGATGAGGCCCATGATCTGGTCCTCGGCGATCGTGAACGAGACATCATGAAGCACTTGGGTTCTGGAGTTATAGGCGTAGTTGACGTTGGCAACACTGAGAGTCATGAGGCGTGATTCCGATGCTCTGGTCGTGGTGGCACGTTGTCAGTGCCACCACGACGGCTGGCTTGCTGGGAGTTACCTGCATTCAACCCACACAGAGACGCCCCATTGGCTCCAACTCCAATTGCCAGTAAAGCGGCCTCGTCCTTGCGTCAAACACCAGACGGCCATCGCTGCGAGCATTGCAAAAGCAAGCACCATCAGGACGGGGAGAACCACCAGAAACCAGCCATCGTAGCGAACAATCATTTCGTCAATCTTGGTTCGTGCCGTTGCCATGGTGCTGCTTGCATTCAAGGCGTCGTAGTGAGCATTTCGTTCCTCCACTTCGATTTGAGCTACTGGCGGATCCCGTGTAGCCGGCACTCGAATGCTAGGCCGCGAAAACCGCGTCTCAGTGGTCAAACGGCGAAATTAAGTGGTGAAACCCGGCAAAATACGTGCAAAATCGACGTTTCTCCGTGTGCCGGCGGCTCCGTCTACGTGTTTAACCAGCACAACCCGTAGACAGGGCGCCAAGAAGGGCTCGGGACTAAGCTTCCCTTCCGCCCACCAACCCGTCCGTGTACTGGAGGGCGATCCAAAGTTCCGCGCGCACTTGGGCCTGATTCAGATCCGTATCGAGCAGTTCGGCGAGCAGCCCGATCTGGCGGCGCACGCTGTTGCGGTGCAACCCCAGCAGCTTGGCAGAGGCGTCCCAGCTGCCGTTTTCGCTTAGCCAGCCCCGGAGCACTGCCAAGAGGGGATCGCGCTTGTCGGCTTCCAAGGCAAGCACCGGTTCAAGAAGCCTCGCGGCCAGCATCGACCCGGCCTCGCGGCCGAGGAGCCCGGTGACCGACCACGTCACCTCGTCGACGCGGGCGCTCCGTCCGCTGGACTGGACCCGTGAACGTAGCGAGGTCACCCGCTGGTGCGCTGCGGCGAGGCCTGTCAGTTCGGTCGGGTCTCCGATGACGAGCCGCCAGCCGAGCTTTTCGACGTCCGCCAGGAGCGCGTCGTCCACCTTCAAACGGGTGATCGCAGCGAACCCGTAATCGGTGACTTCCACCAGTTTGGTGTCGAAGAGGCGCCGCCACTGCAAAAGCTCACGCACAGGGCTGTCGCCGGCGGGCCATTCGGGGGAGTCCACCTTGATGCCTTGGACTACGCGTAGGGCAGCGGAGCGCGTGGAGGACAGGCTTTGGGCGAGGAGGTCCTTGAGCCCGTTGACGTGCCGGGTTCCGCCGCTCGCAAGGCTTTCAGGGTGCAGCAGCAACGCCGTCGCCAATTGGCTTGGCGCGAGCGAACCGCTGGTCCGTTGGCGGACGAGCAACTCCAGTAACCCCACGACGGACTGCACCACGCTGTTCTGTGCAGGCGTCAGCGCAGCGTCCGAGCCGAGGATCAGGGCGCCCAGGTTGGCGTCCTTGGTGCTCCGCAGCGGGTGGCCAAAGACCATCTCCGATCCCGGCTGCTCAAAGCCGTCCATCTCGACTCGCGGCCCGCTACCGGAAAGGAGCCGTTCCAGCATGGGCTCCAGGAGTGAATGCTCGACGCCGGTGCTGCCGCCGGCCGCGTGGGCGCGCGCACGTACCCGCCCGTCCGCTCCGACCAGAAGGGCCCAGACGGGCACCTTCTGGACCAAAGCGGCGAGCAGCTCGTGTTCAGGCCGAGGGGAGAGGACCGCCCGCATGAGTTGCCGGTTGGTGTCCGCGAGCTGGCGGAAGACCTTCGCGTTGTCCGATTCCAGGAGCTGGGAGAACTCAAGCCCGATCGCGGCGAACGGGATGGATTCCGGAATCTCAATCAAGGTGAGCTTGTGCCGCCTGCAGGCCTTGAGCAGCTCGGCCGGGACGGCGTCGAAATACGGCCTGATCCCGAAGCCCAGCGCCGCCACCTTGGCCCCCACCAGCCGCTTCACGTAAGCATCGACGTTCTCGCTGGACCCGCCGTCCCCCAGGAAAGGGAGCCCCGCGGTCAGCAGGAACTCCCCGTCCGGCAGGTACGGGGTGGGGTCGTCCAGTTCGCTGGGTTCAACCCAGCGCAGCAGCTCCCCGCCGCTGCCGCCGTCGTGGAGTATCTCCAACTCCGGCGGCAGCTGCTTGAGGAACTGCTCAAGGGTGACGAAACTCAGGCGCCCGGCGGCTGGCTCAGGCGACATCGCTTGGTGCCTCCTGGTAATCGGGGCACTCGTAGGCGCCGGACTCGTACACGCGGGGGAGTCGCGGTGCGATCCGGTTGATGATCTCGTCGCCGTGGCTTCCGATGGCGGCGCCCCAATCGTCGGCACTCGCGGCCCCTCCTGCGGGATCGCCGAACAAAACCGCTGTGTCTCCGACCTCGATTCCGGACGCGTCCGGGCCGAGGTCCACCATGAACTGGTCCATGCACACCTTGCCGATCACTGGGACCCTCCGGCCGGCGATCTGGACCAGGCTCCGGCCGCTGATTCCCTTCGGGATGCCGTCGGCGTAGCCGAGGGGGATGAGTCCGAGGTAGCGCGGCTCATGCGTGATGGCTTGGTGTTCGTAGCTGACGCCAGTCCCCGCCGGGACTTTCTTGACCATGACGAGCGGCGCGGTGACGCTCAAAGCGGGGCGGAGTCCGAAGTCGGCGGGGTCCAGATGGTCCGCTGGTGCCAAGCCGTAAATCGCCAGTCCGGCGCGGACCATGTCGAAGTGGAATTCGGGCCGGTCCAGGATGTTGGCCGAGCTCGACACGTGCCGCAGCTGCGGGTCCAGTCCGGCAGCGCGGGCTTCGCCAACTGCGTCTTCGAACTCCGCGACGGCCGCGGCGTTGCCGGGGTGGGCGGGAACGTCGGCCCAGGCCAAGTGGGTCCAGATGCCGCGGACAAGCACCGTGCCGTCCTGCTCCGCCTTGCGTGCCCGGGCCACGAGTTCGGGCCAGTCTTCCTTGCGCGCGCCGCCGCGGCTGAGGCCGCTGTCCAGCTCCAAGTGCACGACGGCGGGGCGGCCCAATTGCTCCGCGATCCCGGCCAGCACCTCAAGTTGACCGACGCTCCCAAGCGAAACGTCGACGTCGTACTCGAGCGCCTCACGGATGGTCGCGCTGGTCTGGGATGCCAGATATAGCCACGACAGGACCGGCACGGTGATGCCCGCCTGACGCAAGGTGATGGCTTCGCTCAATTGGGCCGTTCCGAGCCAATCAGCCCCTGCCGCCACCGCCGTGCGGGCCACGTCGACGAGGCCGTGACCGTAGCCGTTCCCCTTGACCACGGCCATGAAATGCGGCGCGGCGGTGCGCTTCTTGAGGGCCTTGATGTTGTCTGAAATCGCAGACAGATCAACGCTGACCTGCCCGGAAAGCGCCGCTCCGGGCGCCGTTTCTGATTGTGCAATACGTCTCATGGTTGATCACTATAGGTCATTTTGCACCGCCGTGAGAGCTGGCTCACAGGCTTACGGTTGTCAGGGGAAACCGCCAACTACTCTGAAGGGACGTCAACGGTGACTGTGCCTACCTCCACCCAGACCATTCCAACGCACGCCACGAATGCGGATGCAGGCAATGCCGCCCGCCGCCCGGGGCTCGGTTCGCAGCTCCTGCGCCGCAAGCCGATCGGGCAAATGGTCAGCGAAGCCGGAAGCAGCGAAAGCGGTACGCCGCTGGTCCGCAGTTTCGGCGTCCTCCAGCTGACGATGATCAGCGTCGGCGCGACCCTGGGTACCGGCATCCTGGTGATCCTGGGTGAATCCGTGCCGCTGGCCGGACCCGCGGTCTGGATTTCCTTCGTGGTCGCTGGGCTGGCCGCCCTGTTCTCGGCCGTGTCCTACGCCGAAATGGCAGGCCTCGTGCCCGTCGCCGGGTCCAGCTATTCCTACTCCTATGCCACGATGGGCGAGGGCATGGCCTGGATCTGTGGTTGGTGCCTCGTCCTCGAATACGCGGTCTCCGTGGCTGCCGTGGCCGTCGGCGCAGGGCAATACGTGAACGAAACGCTCGCCGCGTTCGGGCAGTTCCTGCCGGACGCGATGTCCCAGCCACCGGGCAGCGGCGGCGTGGTCAACGTGCCGGCCATGCTGATCGTGGTCCTCGCCATGGTCCTGCTGGTGCGCGGCGCCAAGGAAAGCGCCTGGATCAACACTGCGATCGTGACCATCAAGATTGTCATCCTGCTGTTCTTCTGCGCCGTTGCGTTCACCGCGTTCAACGCCGGCAACTTCGAACCTCTCATACCGATGGGTGCCGCAGGCGTTTCGGCCGCAGCATCCCGGGTGTTCTTCTCCTACATCGGTTTCGACGCCGCTTCCACCGCTGGCGAAGAAGCCCGCAACCCCAAGCGAGACCTGCCCCGGGCCATCCTGCTCTCCATGGTGATCGTGACCAGCATTTACGTCCTGGTTGCCGTGGCCGCAATCGGTGCCCGGCCCTGGGAATGGTTCGGCGGCACAGAGGCAGCCCTCGTCCAGATCCTCGAGGAAACCACCCACCAACCCTGGATCGCGCTCGTCTTCTCCATCGGTGCCGTGCTCGCCATCGCCAGCATCGTCCTGACCGTGCTCTACGGCCAGACCCGCATCCTGCTCTCCATGTCCCGCGACGGACTGGTCCCTGAAGTCTTCGGCCGGATCTCCCCGCGCACCGGCACTCCGGTGGCCGGAACGCTCATCGTGGGCACCGCCGTCGCACTCACCGCTGGGCTTGTCCCGCTCGGCGCGCTGGCCGACGCCACCAGCATCGGCACCCTCTTCGCGTTCGCGCTGGTCAACGTCGCCGTCATCTACCTGCGGCGCAACCGCCCGGAGCTCAAGCGCAGCTTCCGCGTACCGCTCTACCCGATCACCCCCGTCCTCGGCACCCTCATGTGTGCCTACCTCATGGCCAACCTGGGTGCCGACACCTGGGTGGTGTTCGGTGGCTGGATGCTCGTGGGGATCGCCCTCTACTTCGGCTATGGACGCCGGAACTCCAAGGTAGCGGCCCTGACCGAACAGGAATACCGTGAACTATCCGCCAGGGTCGCCGACCCGGAAACTGTGAAGGCAGAACTTTCATGACCATCGCCACCGAATTGCCCACGGAACCCACACCCCGCGCGGGGGATGCCGGAATTTCCCAAGCAACGCCGGCCGACGCTCCCATCACCATGCTGAACCCGGACTTCCCGTTCAGCTACGACCACTACCTGGCCCACCCCGACGGGCTGGCGGTCATTCCGCCGGAACTGTACGGCACGGAGGTAGCGGTGATCGGTGCGGGCCTTTCGGGACTCGTCACGGCCTACGAGCTCATGAAGCTCGGGCTGCGCCCCGTGGTCTACGAGGCCGACCAAATCGGCGGGCGGTTGCGCACCGCGAGCTTCCCGTCCGCTCCCGGAGTGGTGGCAGACCTCGGTGGCATGCGCTTCCCGGTGTCCGGAAAGGCGTTCTACCACTACGTGGAACTCCTCGGCCTGGACACCCAGGAATTCCCCAACCCGCTCGCGCCTGCAACATCAAGCACCGTGATCGAGTTGGCCGGACAGAAGCACTATGCCGCCACGTCGGCTGAGCTGCCGGAGTTCTTCCACGAAGTCGCCGCAGCCTGGAAGGCCGCAGTGAATGACGGCGCCGCGTTCCAGGAAATGCAGGAGGCGATCCGGGTCCGCGACACCAAGCGCATCAAGGAGCTATGGAACGGGCTGCTCCCGCTGCTCGACGAACAGACCTTCTATGGATTCATCGCCGCAAGCACGTCCTTCAAGGACGCCGGATTCGCGCACCGCGAGGCCTTCGGCCAAGTAGGTTTCGGCACGGGTGGCTGGGACACCGACTTCCCCAACTCCATCCTCGAAATCCTGCGCGTCGTCTACACCGACGCCGATGACCAGCACCGCCTCATCACCGGGGGAGCGCAACGGCTCCCCGAGGCACTGTGGCACCACGCGCCGTCGGGCATGGCCCACTGGCCCGAGGGCACCTCGCTCGCATCGTTGCATTCCGGTTCCCCGCGCGGGGCCGTGGACCGCATTGAGCGCGGGGCGAACGGCGACCTCATGGTGCGCGAGCGTTGGGGCCGCGAAACCGGGTACTCCGCCGTCGTGACCACCTGCCAGTCCTGGCTGCTGTCCACGCGCATCCACACCCAGGAATCGTTGTTCCCCTCGGAACTGTGGACCGCGATCGAACGCTCGCACTACATGCAGTCGTCCAAGACCTTCGTCATGGTGGACCGGCCGTTCTGGAAGGACATCGACCCCGAAACGGGCCGCGAAGTGTTGTCCATGACGCTGACCGACCGGCTCAACCGGGCGACGTACCTGCTCGACGACGGCCCGGACAAGCCAGCCGTCATCCTGCTCTCCTATACGTGGAACGACGACGCCCTGAAGTGGCTCTCGCTCAGCGCCGAGGAACGCGTCAAGCTCATGCTGCACTCGCTCGAGCAGATCTACCCGGGCGTGGACATCGCGAGCCACATCGTGGGACAGCCCATCACCGTATCCTGGGAGGCCGACCCCAACTTCATGGGTGCCTTCAAGGCCAACCTTCCGGGGCACTACCGCTACCAGCAGCGCCTGTTCACGCACTTCAAGCAGGACAAGCTGCCGGAGAGCCAGCGAGGCATCTTCCTTGCGGGCGACGACGTCTCGTTCACCGCAGGCTGGGCCGAAGGCGCCGTCACCACAGGGCTGAACGCTGTGTGGGGCGTGGTGAGCCACCTCGGTGGTTCGTCCGTGGCAGGCAACCCCGGTCCCGGTGACGTGTTGGACGAGCTGGGGCCGATCAGCCTGGACTAACCCTGCGCGTGCATCCCGCGGTGCGCCGCCGCTAGCTCCCGGTAGTGCGCTGCGTTGCGCTTCACGCCGTCGAGCTCTTCTTCGCTCAGTTCGCGGCGCACCTTGGCAGGCACGCCCGCAACCAAGGAGCGCGGCGGGATGACAGTTCCCTCAAGCACGACGGCGCCCGCGGCCACCAGCGAACCGGTACCGATCACGGCTCCGTTCAGGATGGTGGCGCTCATGCCAATGAGGCAGTCGTCCTCAACGGTGCATCCGTGGACGACGGCGCTGTGGCCGACACTGACGCGCTCGCCGACGGTGCAGGGGAAGCCGGGGTCGGCGTGCAGGACCACATTGTCCTGGAGGTTCGAGCCGGCACCGACGCTGATGGCGGCGGTGTCGGCACGGACTGACACACCATAGAAGGCGCTGGAGTCCGCGCCGAGGGTTGCCTTGCCGATGATGGAAGCCGTGGGTGCCACGAAGGCGGTGCCATGGATGGCCGGAGTATCCCCGGCGAACGTGTAAATGGGAGCCATGGGGCAAGCCTAATCCCCACCGCCTCCCTAACCTCGCTTCGCTCGGCCAGGGAACCCTGGCGGCGTGGGCCCAAGCGAAGGAGTCCGGAGGACCAGGAATTGGTAGTGCTGCGTCCAGTTCCCGGCGCCGGGTCCCGACTCGACTCCTGTGCCCTCGGGCCAGGTCTCAAAGCGCTCGACGTCGCCGTGCGCACCAAAGATGCGGTGCAGGGTGTCATCGCTCCGCCGGCTGAAGAACCGCCGCGGCTCGTCCTGGTCCTCGGGGTTGAGGACTTCCTCATCGTCACCGGACCAGAGCCCGACGGCGATTGGCGCGCCAGCCGCGCTGACCCGCACGAGTTCACTGACGACGTCGTGGATTACCACGTTGGGCACGTGCAGGAGGGTGCTCATAGTCCACACGGCCGGGAAAGTAGCATCGGCGAACGGCAGGGACCGGCCGCTGGCAACGCTGGCGTCGAGCCCTTTGGCACGGGCAACGTGGATGCTCTCCTCGGACAGGTCGACGCCGGTGTAGTGCAGTCCCGCCCGCACGAATTCCAAGCCTTCGACGCCTGTGCCGCAGCCTAGTTCGAACAGCGAGTGCCTGTGTTCTTCCTTGAGCAGGCGGATAAACCAGTCGCGGCATTCCGTCCGACGCGGGGTCATGGCGCGGGTGTTCTGGATGCCGGCCTGCCGGTCGTAGTAAACGGCCAGGTTCGCCTCGTGATAGTCGGCTTCGTCGCTGAAGACCTTTCGGGTCCCGTCCATGGACCCAGCGTAGAACACCCAACTAACTAGCAGTAGGTGTCGTTATGAGGCCTCTAAACGACAACAACTGCGAGTTAGTTGGGTGGGGCGCCTAGTTGGGTGGGGCGCCTAGTTGAACACCACTGTGCGGGTGCCGTCGAGCAGGACGCGGTGCTCTGCGTGCCACTGCACAGCCTGTGCCAGCGTGCGGCCCTCGACGTCGCGGCCCATCTGCACGAATTGCTCGGCCGTGCGTGCGTGGTCCACCCGGATGACTTCCTGCTCGATGATCGGACCCTCGTCGAGGTCCGCCGTGACGTAGTGCGCAGTGGCCCCGATGATCTTCACGCCCCGGGCATGCGCCTGGTGGTAGGGCTTGGCGCCCTTGAAGGACGGCAGGAAGGAGTGATGGATGTTGATGGCCTTGCCGTTGAGCTCGGAGCAGAGCTCGTTGGAGAGTACTTGCATGTAGCGCGCCAGGACGGTCAGCTCGATGCCGTGCTCATGGATGAGTGCGAGCAGCTTCGCCTCGGCCTGCGGCTTGGTGTCCGGGGTGACCGGGATGTGGTGGAAGGGGATCCCATAGAACTCGGCCAGGCCTTCGAGGTCCCGGTGGTTGGAGACGATGGCCGGCACCTCGATGGGGAGGGTTCCTGAGCGTTGCTGGAAGAGCAGGTCGTTGAGGCAGTGTGCGTCCTTTGAACCCAGGATCAGGGTACGGACCTTTTGGCCCACCGGGTTGATTTGCCACTTCATGCCGAATTCTTCGGCCACCGGGGCCAGCGCCGCACTCAGTTCAGCCTGGCTCGAAGACGTTGTGGCTTCCACCCGCATGAAGAAGTTTCCCGTGCTGGGGCTGCCGTATTGCTGGGAATCTGCGATGTTGCAGCCGGCCTCCAACAAAGCCCCCGCAACGGCGTGCACAATTCCGGGCCGGTCCGGGCAGGACAGGGTTACAACAAAAGACGTAGGCAGGGTGGAGTCAGTCACAGCTAAAGCCTACCGTTGCGCACCTGTTGTACTGTTTAAGTCGTCGCGACTGGCGTTGGGTGGTGCACCACCAGGGAGCGGCATTTTGAAGACCACGGATCGTACGCCTGGGCCGAGGGTCACGTTTTACTGTCGCTGTGCCATGCCCCGTAATCAAAGGCATGGAAAAAACCCAGCCGGTAGCCTGACCTGTAGAAATACCCGTTGCCTATCCAGGAGATCTTCGTGACCACCACCACCATCACCTCCGCGACCATCAGCAACCAGCCGCTTGCCGAGCTCGACCCCGAGATCGCAGCAGTTCTGGAACAGGAACTCGGCCGCCAGCGCGGCACCCTGGAAATGATCGCTTCCGAGAACTTTGCGCCCCGCGCCGTCATGGAAGCCCAGGGCTCGGTCCTGACCAACAAGTACGCCGAAGGCTACCCGGGCCGCCGCTACTACGGTGGTTGCGAATACGTGGACGTCGCCGAGCAACTGGCCATCGACCGCGTGAAGGCGCTCTTCGGCGCCGAGTACGCCAACGTCCAGCCGCACTCCGGTGCGCAGGCCAACGCCGCAGCCCTGTCCGCCATGATCACTCCAGGTGACAAGATCCTCGGCCTTTCCCTTGCCCACGGCGGCCACCTGACCCACGGCATGAAGCTCAACTTCTCCGGGAAGCTCTACAACGTGGCTGCCTACCAGGTTGAAGAAGACAGCTTCCGCGTGGACATGGACAAGCTCCGCGAACAAGCCATTGCCGAGAAGCCCCAGGTCATCATCGCCGGCTGGTCCGCTTACCCGCGCCACCTCGATTTCGCAGCCTTCCGTTCCATCGCCGACGAGGTTGGCGCGCTCCTCTGGACGGACATGGCCCACTTCGCGGGCCTCGTCGCAGCAGGCCTGCACCCGAGCCCGGTGCCGCACTCCGACGTCGTCACCTCCACGGTGCACAAGACGCTGGCCGGCCCCCGTTCCGGCGTGATCCTCGCCAAGCAGGAATGGGCCAAGAAGCTCAACTCCAACGTGTTCCCGGGCCAGCAGGGCGGCCCGCTCATGCACGTGATCGCCGCCAAGGCCGTTGCCTTCAAGATCGCCGCCGGCGAGGAGTTCAAGGAGCGGCAGGAGCGCGTCCTCGAAGGCGCCAAGATCATCGCCGATCGCCTCAACCAGGCCGACGTCGCTGAAGCTGGTGTTTCCGTTCTGACCGGCGGCACCGACGTGCACCTGGTCCTCGTGGACCTGCGCAACTCGCAGCTGGACGGCCAGCAGGCCGAAGACCTCCTTCACTCCGTGGGCATCACCGTCAACCGCAACGCCGTTCCGTTCGACCCCCGCCCGCCGATGGTCACCTCGGGCCTGCGCATCGGTACCCCGGCCCTGGCTACCCGCGGCTTCGGAGCCACCGAGTTCGCCGAGGTTGCCGAGATCATCGCTTCGGCGTTGAAGGCCGGTTCCGCTACCGACGTCGAAGCATTGCAGGCCCGCGTCGACAAGCTCGCCGCTGACTTCCCGCTGTACCCGCAGCACGAGCAGTGGTGAACCCGTCCATGGCGCAGACCGCGAAGATCCTTGACGGCAAGGCCGCCGCTGCCGCCATCAAGTCTGAGCTGACTGAGCGTGTAGCTGCCCTGAGGGCCCGCGGCGTAACTCCGGGCATTGCCACTGTGCTCGTCGGTGCGGACCCTGCTTCGCAGCTTTACGTGTCCATGAAGCACAAGCAGTCCGTGGAGATCGGGATGAACTCGATCCAGCGTGAGCTTCCGGCGGACGCCACCCAGGCGCAGGTCGAGGACCTCATCGACGAACTCAATGCGGACTCCGCCTGCCACGGTTACATCGTGCAGCTGCCGCTGCCCAAACACCTGGACACCGACGCCATCCTCGAGCGGATCGACCCCGCCAAGGATGCCGACGGCCTGCACCCGACCAACCTGGGCCGGCTGGTGCTCAACGTCAACGGAGAGATCACCTCGCCGCTGCCGTGCACACCCCGCGGCGTCATCGAGCTCCTGGAGCGCAACGGCTACAGTCTCGCCGGCAAGCACGTCGTGGTGGTCGGCCGCGGGGTCACCATCGGCCGCTCGATCGGACTGCTGCTCACGCGGCGGGCCGTGAACGCCACCGTGACGCTCACGCACACCGGCACCAAGAACCTCTCGGAGCTGCTGCGGCAGGCGGACGTGATTGTGGGCGCGGCGGGTGCCAAGCACATCGTCAAGCCTGGGGACGTGAAGCCGGGCGCGGCCGTGCTCGACGTCGGTGTCACCCGTGAAACCGACCCCGAGACGGGCAAGAGCAAGGTCCACGGGGACATCGATCCCGCCGTTGCCGAGGTAGCCGGCTGGATTTCGCCGAACCCCGGCGGCGTGGGCCCCATGACCGTGGCGCTGCTCATGACCAACGTGGTCGAAGCCGCCGAACGCCAAGTGGCAGCGGGAAGCGCCTCCGGCGTCGCCTGATTGTGCTCCCCACCACCGTGTAGGGCGCCTACTCCCGCGGGAGTAGGCGCCCTACACCGTTAACCCGACGACGACGGCGCCGTCCGCGGCTAGGCTCGGAGCATGCAGCGGCGTTTCCAGGGTCCTCCCACGAGTTTCATCGTGATCGCGGTGGCCCTGATCCAGGTCTTGGGGACCGTCTTTTCGGCGAGCCACCAGGCCACCCTGCGCCCCTTGGACCCGCTCGCCTTCATCTTGCTGTTGGCGGGACCGGTGGCCTTGGCTTTCCGGACCCGCAGGCCGGCCGTCATGCTCCCGATCACCCTCGCGGCCACGTCCGTCTATCTGCTCCTCGGTTACGCCTGGGGTCCGATAGTGCTGTCCCTGGCTCTCTCGATCATCCTCACGGCTGCCGCGGGGCTGCGCTGGCAGGCCTGGCTCGGGGCCGGGATTTCCGCCGCGGCCGTCGTTCTGATGGCTGTCCTCGCCGGAGATGAGACGGGGCTGGTCCGGGCCTCTGCCGGTGTCGCCTGGGCCGCGATCCTTGTCCTGATCGGTGAAGGCTTCCGACGCCGGGGCGAACGGATGGCCGAATACCGGCGACGGCGGGAGGCCGCGAAACAGGCCGAACGGGATGAGTACCGCCTCACGCTCGCCCGCGATATCCACGATGTGGTGGCGCACTCCCTGTCGATGATCAACGTCCAAGCCTCTGTGGCGCTCCATCTGGGAACGAACGATCCCGAGAAGCTCCGCCCGGCGCTGGAGGCCATCAAGGCCGCGAGCAAGGAGTCCTTGGCCGAAGTCCGCCAGCTCCTCGGTGTGCTGCGCGACGACGCCCCGCTGAGTCCCTCGGCTCCGCCAAGCCTGGGGCGGATCCCGGAACTCGTCGACGACGCGCGGCGAGGCGGCCTAGAGGTGCGGTTCGAAAACTCCGTAGACCCGGAACGCGTGGGCCCAGGCCACCAGGAAGCGGCCTACCGGACCGTCCAGGAAGGGCTGAGCAACGTCCGCAGGCACTCAGGTGCGGCGTCCGCCGTCGTACTTCTCGAATTGTCCGGGAACGCGCTGAGGGTGCGGATCGACGACGACGGCGGAGGCCTCCGCGGAGCGCCCGCCGGGAACGGGCTGAGGGGCATGCGGGAGCGCGTCGAGGCGCTGGGCGGCACGCTTGGCCTGACGCCGCTGGAGCCCGGGCTGCGCGTGGAAGCGAACCTTCCGCTGAACCCCCACGAGGGAGGACACCAACGATGATCCGCTTGCTGCTCGCCGACGACCAGAACCTTATCCGGGCGGGATTCCGGGCCCTCCTGGACGCCGAACCGGACATGGAGGTGGTGGCCGAAGCCGGTACCGGCCGGGACGCCGTCAGGCTGGCCGAGCGTGAGGCACCCGACGTCGTGCTCATGGACATCCGCATGCCGGATGGCGACGGGCTGGCCGCAACCCGGCAAATCCTGGCCAACCCACAACTCGCGCACACGCGCATTATCATCCTCACGACCTTCGAGCTGGACGAATACATCGCCGAAGCCGTGCGCGCGGGCGCCGCGGGCTTCCTCGTCAAGGACACCGAACCGGAGGAACTGATCCGGGCCGTGCGGGTAGTGCACGACGGCGACGCCCTCCTTTCGCCGTCGGTGACACGCCGCATCATGGCCCAGCTTGCCCTGCACAGCAAGGCGGCGTCGAAGACAGTGCCGCTGGAGCAAATCACCGAGCGCGAACGGGAAGTTCTGGCGTTGGTTGGCGAGGGCCTGAACAACGCAGAGATCGCCGAGCGGCTGTTCATCACCCCGCTCACGGCAAAGACGCACGTTTCACGGATCATGACCAAACTGCTGGTGCGTGACCGTGCGCAATTGGTGGTGCTCGCGTACGAGTCCGGCCTGGTGCGGCCGGGTTGGAGCAGCTAGCCCTGGCCTGGGGTCTCCCGGGGGAGTAGGCAGCTGGCCGCAAGTGACTCCCGGTGGCCGACGCGTTTCGACGGGCCAAAAACAAGACTGGAAACAGAGCCGAGATACGGCCTGTTGAGAGTTTGGACTGGACATGTTGACATCACTGAGCACCACCATCGGCGCCGCGGCCGCGCAGCTGCCCGCCGACGTCGTTCACGGACCGGGGGACGGATTCGTCTTCTGGCCGTTTTTCCTCCTGATCCCGCTGTTTTGGTTCCTCGTGATCGGATTCTTCATCTTTTTCGGCCGCCGGATGTGGCGCCGGAACCATTACTGGGCAGCAACACAGGGCGCCGAAAGCGTGCTGAGGGAGCGCTACGCACGGGGCGAAATCGACGAGACCGAGTACCGCCAACGCCTGGAAGTGCTGCGGGCACATCCCACGAAGTGATGAACCGGCGGATTCTGCTGGATCATTCGTCTGGATAAACCCTCTGGCCCTGGAACCACGCGGTTCCAGGGCCTGAGGTGCGGAATGATCCAGCAGAATGTCGCGAAGGGTCCAGCAGGTTAGTCCAGAAAATTGCGGAATACCTCTTTCACGTATTCCTTGGCTCTACTAGTCTGCTGGGGTGCACAATGAAGCCACCCGATCTTCCTCCACGTCAGCCAGCTTCCAGATGAACCCACCCGCAGTCATCACCGCCGAAAACCTCACCAAGAGCTACGGCGAGCTCATCGCCGTCGACGGAATCTCGTTCGAGGTCCCGGCAGGGGAGTCCTTTGGCCTGCTTGGCCCCAACGGTGCCGGCAAATCGACCACCATGAAAATGATCGGCGGAGTCTCCCAGCGCACGTCCGGGAAGCTCAGCATCATGGGCCTGGACCCGGAAACCCACGGGCCGGAAGTCCGCGCGCACCTCGGAGTGGTACCGCAACAGGACAACCTGGATGAGGAACTGAAGGTCCGCGAAAACCTGATTGTCTATGGCCGCTACTTCGGCTTGCCCTTGAGCTACTTGCGCCCCAAGGCTGATGAACTGCTCGAGTTCGCCCAGCTGACGGACAAGGCCAAGTCGAGGGTCGATGCCCTGTCGGGCGGCATGAAACGGCGCCTCACGATTGCCCGCTCGCTGATCAACGAGCCGAAGATCCTGCTCCTGGACGAGCCCACTACGGGACTGGACCCGCAGGCGCGCCACATCCTTTGGGACCGGCTGTTCAGGCTCAAGGAGCAAGGTGTCACGCTGATCCTCACTACGCACTACATGGACGAGGCCGAACAGCTTTGCGACCGGCTGATCGTGGTGGACAAGGGCCGGATCATGGCCGAAGGTTCGCCTGCCAGCCTGATCCGCGAATATTCCACGCGCGAGGTGCTGGAACTGCGCTTCGGTTCGGAACGCAACGCCACTATCGGCGCCGAACTCGCGGGCATCGGCGAACGCGTCGAGACGCTCCCGGACCGGGTGCTCATCTACGCGAACGACGGCGAATCGGCCCTGGAGCAAGTCTCCGCACGCCGGCTCCGTCCCCTGACGTCGCTGGTGCGGCGTTCTTCGCTGGAGGACGTCTTCCTCCGGCTGACCGGACGGAGCCTCGTTGACTAGCGCCCACTCGCCTGCCGTCTCAGCCAGCCGGGCGAAGCGCTGGGGATCTTTCTTCTACGCCGAGCAGGTCCTCCGAGTGATGCGTGGCTACGGCTGGTCCGTGTTCCTGTACAGCGTGGGGCAGCCGGTGGCCTACCTGTTCGCCATGGGAGTCGGGCTGGCGAGCCTCGTGGATGCGAACAGCGCAGCGGTGTTCGGTGGAGTGAACTATTTGACCTTCATCGCGCCGGCATTGTTGGTCTCATCCGCGGTCATGACGGCGTCGGGAGACTTTTCCTACCCAATCATGGACGGCTTCAAGTGGCGCCGCGTGTTCTATGGCCCGCACGCCTCCCCGCTGGTACCGCAGCAGATCGCCGCGGGCCACATCATGGCGAGTGCCTTGAAGTTCCTGGTGCAATCGGTGGTGTACTTCGCCATCGTGGCCATGTTCGGTGCCTCGCCGAGTCCGTGGGGTTGGGTGTCGGCGATAGTTGCCACGGTGGCCGGACTGTCCTTCGGGCTGCCGCTCATGGCCTATGCCTCGACCATCACCAAAGACTCCGGCCAGTTCGCGCTGGTGCAGCGCTTCATCGTGGTGCCGCTGTTCCTGTTTTCGGGCACCTTCTTCCCGCTGGATTCGCTGCCGCTTGGAGTGCGCTGGATCGGTTGGATCTCCCCGGTCTGGCACGGCACTCAGCTCGGCCGCGTCTTCACCTACGGACTCGAGGAGAATCCCTTGTTGACCCTGGCCCACGTCCTGTTCCTTGTGGGCGCCGCCGCCGCAGGCTGGACGCTGACGCGGCGCCAATTCGTAAGGAGGATGGGAGCATGAGCGTTCTTACCGGAGGCCACAGCGCCACCGACGCCGCCCGTGAACGTACCTTCGGCCCGCTGTACTCCCGCAACGCGCTTGCTGTTGTATCCCGGGGCCTCATGGCAGCGAAAAGCAGCACGTGGTTGATCCTGGTATCCGGATTCTTCGAGCCGGTGCTGTACCTGATTTCCATGGGCGTGGGACTCGGCCCGATTGTGGGTACCGTGGCGGGACCGGGCGGCCAGGAAATCAGTTATGCGGCCTACATCGCGCCCGCGCTCCTGGCCGTGTCCGCCATGAACGGCGCCGTCTACGACTCCACGTGGAACGTCTTCTTCAAGATGAACTTCGCCAAGCTGTACCAAGGAATGCTCTACACCTCCCTCGGGCCGTTGGATGTAGCCATCGGGGAGATCTTCCTGGCCCTGCTGCGCGGACTCCTGTATGCCACGGGGTTCACGGCCGTCATGGCCGTCATGGGACTCATCACCACGCCATGGGCCATCCTCGTCATCCCCGCCTCAGTACTGATCGCTTTCGGCTTTGCGAGTTTCGGCATGGGCATCACCAGCTTCATGAAGACGTTCCAGCAGATGGACTGGATCAACTTCTTCATGCTGCCCATGTTCCTTTTCAGCGCTACCTTCTACCCGCTGAGCGTCTATCCGCAATACATCCAGTGGCTCATCCAAGCAATGCCCCTCTGGCATGGCGTGGAACTCCTGCGGCAGATCAGCATCGGCTCCTTCAGCCCGGCCACGGCAGTCCATATCGCCTACTACCTCGTGATGATCGGACTCGGCATCACGCTCACTACCGGAAGGTTGCGCAAGCTCTTCCTGAAATAGCGGCGCGGGCTGTTCGCCGGGGGTGGAAGCGGGCGGTTCGCCGCGCGGAGTTTGCGACAATGGGTGCATGCGATCCCTCGGCGACTCCCCGTCATCTGTTCCCTCGACCGCTTCCGCCAGGAGCCCTTTCAAAGGCTTCCGCATCGGTGGACTGGGCATGACCGTGGTGCTCATCGCTTTCCTGGTGGCCGTGATCTTCGCCGCCAACCACAACGACGTCGTCGGTTGGATCGTTGCGGTTGTCTCCTTTGGCTGGCTCGCGCTCGCCGCTTTCGTGGTCTTCAGCATCCAGAAGGCCGCCAGGAGGGCCGGTGAAAAACTCACCGAGGCCCAGAACGCCTTCAACGCGGCAACCGGCCGGGCGCCGTCGTCGTCGAGCGCCGACCACGGTGGCACACGGGTGGTCTCGGAACGGAGCGAAGCTGACGAAATGCGGGACCTCAAACTGGACCACTCTTTCAAGATTGTCCAGGTGCAGGTCCGCGTGGTGGAGGACGAACGCGCCAAGGGCGACGCCGCCGATCAGGACACGATCAACCGCGCCTTGGAAACCATCGCCATCACGTCAAGCAATGCCCGGGACATGATCAAGTCATCCGGCGGCGGCGACGAGCCCGTCTCTGGCACCATCATCGACTAGAGTGGACGGGGTGAGCTCGGCATTGAAGAAGGACTTCCTTCGCATCGCAACGGTCAACGTCAACGGCATTCGCGCCGCCTACAAGAAGGGCATGGCGGAGTGGCTGGAACCGCGCGACGTCGACATCCTGTGTCTGCAGGAAGTCCGCGCGCCCGATGAGGTGGTCCACCAGCTCATCGGCGAAGGCTGGTACATCCTGCACGCCGAAGCCGAGGCAAAGGGCCGCGCCGGCGTTGCGATTGCCTCCCGGCAGGAACCCGTCGCCACCCGCGTGGGTATCGGTGACGACTACTTCGCCACGACTGGGCGCTGGGTCGAGGCGGACTACGTCGTTCGGGACGGCGGCGGCAAGGACACTACCCTGACGGTCGTCAGCGCCTATGTGCACTCCGGCGAAGTGGACACACCCAAGCAGGTGGACAAGTACCGCTTCCTGGACATCATGACCACGAGGCTTCCGGAACTTGCCAAGCACAGCGAGCATGCCTTGGTGGTCGGCGACCTGAACGTGGGCCATACGGAGCTGGACATCAAGAATTGGAAGGGCAACACCAAGCGTGCCGGTTTCCTTCCTGAGGAGCGCGCGTACTTCGACCGCTTCTTCGGCGACGAGATCGGATGGAGGGATGTCCACAGGGGCCTGGCAGGAAATGTCGATGGCCCCTACACCTGGTGGTCCCAGCGCGGTAAGGCCTTTGACACTGACACAGGCTGGCGCATCGACTACCACATGGCCACTCCCGGACTCGCGGCAGCCGCACTTTCGGCCGTCGTCGACCGGGCGCCGTCATGGGACACCCGTTTCTCCGACCACGCACCGCTGGTAGTCGACTACCAGCTCTAGGCTTTCGAAAGTTTCCTCATGACCAGTTCCACCACGACTGAACCCGCTGCAGCCGCAGCCAAGGCAACATCAACCAAACTGGCCGCCGGGGCGAAGCACCGCGTGCTGTCCGGCATGCAGCCCTCTGCTGACTCCCTCCACCTGGGCAACTACCTCGGTGCCCTGGTCAACTGGGTCCGCATGCAGGACGAGTACGACGCCATCTTCTTCATCCCGGACCTGCATGCCATTACGGTGCCGCAGGATCCCGCCGAGCTGGCCCGCCGTACGCGCGTCACCGCTGCGCAGTACATCGCCGGCGGTGTAGACGTCAACAAGTGCACACTGTTCGTTCAGTCCCAGGTTCCTGAACACGCCCAGCTGGCGTGGGTCCTGGGCTGTATCACGGGCTTCGGCGAAGCCTCGCGCATGATCCAGTTCAAGGACAAGTCGCTGCAACACGGCTCGGACCACGCGAGCGTCGGGCTCTTCACCTACCCGATCCTGCAGGCGGCCGACATCCTGCTGTACCAGCCACACGGGGTGCCCGTAGGCGAAGACCAGCGGCAGCACATTGAGCTCAGCCGCGACCTCGCCCAGCGTTTCAACAGCCGCTACGGCGAGACATTCCAGGTGCCGCAGGCCTTTATCCAGAAGGAAACGGCCAAGATCTACGATCTCCAGAACCCCACGGCCAAGATGTCCAAGTCCGCGGAGTCGCCTGCCGGCCTGATCAACCTGCTCGATGACCCGAAGGTCACGGCCAAACGCATCAAGTCGGCAGTCACGGATAACGGCACGGAAATCCGCTTCGATCGCGAAGCGAAGCCCGGAGTATCCAACCTGCTGAGCATCTACTCGTCCATCAGCGGCCAGCCGGTGGAGAAAATCGTCGCGGACTATGAAGGCAAGATGTACGGCCACCTGAAGGTCGACCTCGCTGAACTCGTTGCGGCCCACCTCGGGCCGATCCGGGACCGCGCCAACGAGTTGCTCGCCGATCCGGCAGAACTCGACCGGCTCCTGGCTCACGGAGCGGACAAAGCCCGCGAGATCGCCTCGGCCACGCTCGCCGACGTCTACGCCAAGGTGGGCTTCCTGCCGTACGGCGGAGCACAAGGAATCCGCTAAAGCCATGTGCGCGGCTGGCAAGCTCAGCGTCCAGGTCGGCTCCCGTTCAAGGGGAGCCGGCCGGGACACTGATGCCCGCCCGGGCACGGGCACACACCAGTCTGCAAGCGCGTGCGGGGACAACCTGTGCGTAGGGGTCATTCTGGGTTTCCCCCGGGAAGTCGCCCAGGAACTGCAGCAATGGCGAGCATCCTTTGGCGATCCGATGGCGGAAGTGATCCCGGCCCACATCACCCTCGTGACCACTACCCCTGCCCAGGACTGGGAAGCCACCCTTGAGCATGTCCGCGACGTCGCGCGGCGCCAGGCACCATTCAGGATCACGATTTCCGGCACGGGCTCCTTCCGGCCGGTATCCCCGGTGGTGTTCCTGAAAGTCGAAGACGGTTTCGAGGAGTGCGTAGGCCTGCACGAACAACTACAGACCGGCCCCCTGGAACGCGATCTTCCCTTCCCCTACCACCCGCATGTGACGGTAGCGCACGACGTCGCTCCCGAGAGTCTTGACGAGGCCGAAACGGTGCTCAAGAACTACAGCGCCACCTTCCCTGTGGTTAGCATGGGACTTTACGAGCACGACGACAACGGCATTTGGCAGCTACGGGAAGAGCTCGACTTTGGCGGCGACGCAGACCAATCACGGAAAAGCACAGCGCAACGACCGGCAGCAGGCGGAGAAGCCACCGCTGCCGACTGAAGGGGCGCAGCTGAAGCTGCAGCTCATCCATCGTCAGGTCGAATGGGGTAAAGCCCGGCGCTCGGGCAACAGAGGCGCCACCATACCGGCGTTCATCAACCTGGCCCTCGCCCGGCTGAGCAACTTCCGGCCGATGCGCGCCTTCAACCTCTACAACCTGCGCCACGGTCCGTTGTTGAGCGCCGGCATAGGCTTCACCATGTTCTTCTCCATCACAGGCCTGCTGGCCACGGGATTCGCCGTGACCGGCTTGGTCCTCAACGGGCAACCCCAACTAGTTGATTCAATCGTCTCGAGCGTCGCCACAGCGGCCCCGGGACTCCTGAAAACCAGCGGGGGCAACGGCCTGGTGGATCCGCATGATCTCCTGAATCCCACAGGCCTTGGCTGGACGGCCGTCATAGCCGCCGTCGTCACGGTCTTTACTGCTCTCGGCTGGATCGCGGGGATCCGGGAGGGTCTCCGCGGGGTGTGCGGTCTGGAGCCCGTGCAGGAAAACCCTCTGCTGATGAAGGCCCGCGACGCCGGTACCCTCCTGCTGCTCGGCGCAGCCTTGGTGGTCAGCGCCGGTGTTTCGCTCGTGTTCGGGACAGCAGCCGGATGGATCATCGAGCGGCTCGGTTTGGCCGACGCCGTCGCTGGCCCAGTCACCTGGCTCGTTCGCACGGCCGTACCCCTGGTCCTCAACTGGGCGACGGCGGTGATCATGTTCCGCTTCGCAGGTCGCTTGAAGCTTCGCCGGCAAGCCTTCGTGGAAGGAACGGTGCTGGCCGGCATCGGAACCACCATCCTCCAGATCTTCAGCACGGAGTTGCTGGCGAATGCCGGACGGAATCCCATTCTGGCCTCATTTGCCATCATCATCGGGCTTCTCATCTGGTTCAACCTGGTCAGCCAGGTCTACTTGGTCTCCGGGGCGTGGGCGGCCGTCAGGGAAGCGGACACCAGCGCCCACGGGCACCCCAAGCCGGCCCTCGGATCGCGGCACCCTTCGCCCCGCACGTTCCACGCAAAGGACTCCTGAGGGAGCCAGCGCCCCAACTAGCTAGCAGTTGTTGTCGTTTTGAGCCCTCATTACGACAACAATTGCTAGTCAGTTGGGCTGGGGCCCGCGCTAGTCGCCGAGGTACTGCCCGGCCCAGGCGGAGATGATCCCTGCAACCCGGGCAGCTTGTCCTTTGCCCGTCAACAGGTGGTCACTGCCTTCGAGCGAAATGAAGCTCCGAGGGTGCCGTGCAGTCTGGAAGATCTCGCTGGCGTTGTCGATGCCCACGGTGTTGTCCGTGGGGGAGTGCAGCACCATGAGGGGCCTGTGCAGGGTACGGATGCAGTCCCTGAGGTCGGCCTTCTCGACATCCTCCACAAAGTGCCGGCGGACCTCCATGCGCCTGCCGCCCAGGTTGACCTCGGCGCTGCCTTCGCTGAGGATCGTGCTGACTTCGGCGTCGAACATGTGCTCCACGTGCCTGGGCTGGAACGGGGCGCCGACCGTGGCAACGGCACGTACCTCGGGGAGGCTGAGGGCGGCAGCCAACACGGCCGCCCCTCCGAAGGAGTGGCCAACAAGCAGGGAGATTTCCTTGCCTTCGGCGCGCATGAACCCGGCGGCGCGGATGGTGTCAGCCACCTTCACACTGAACGATCCAGCGGACCAATCGCCGGCGGAGTCGCCCAGTCCAAGGTTGTCGAAGCGAAGCATGCCGACGCCGAGATCCGCCAAACCCTTGCAGATACGCGATGCTGACGGGCTGTCCTTGCCGAGGGTCAAACCATGGGAGAACACACCCCAGCCCCGGACCGGACCCTCAGGAACATCCACGATCCCTGCCAGGAGATCTCCGGTGCTGCCTTCGAAGCTGATCTTCATGGATTTGGACACCTGTCCGCCTTTCGTTTTGCGAGGAAGTCTTAAACAGCGACGACGGCGGACCCCGCCAAGGGGACGCCGTCGTCGTATTCTGAATTTTGGGCTAGATCTTGCGTGCCAGGATGGCCTGCTTGACCTCGGCGATGGCCTGGGTCACCTGGATGCCACGCGGGCAAGCTTCCGAGCAGTTGAAGGTGGTGCGGCAGCGCCACACGCCTTCCTTGTCGTTGAGGATCTCCAAGCGCATGTCACCGGCATCGTCGCGGGAATCGAAGATGAAGCGGTGTGCGTTCACGATGGCGGCCGGGCCGAAGTACTGGCCGTCCGTCCAGAACACGGGGCAGGACGACGTGCAGGCGGCGCACAGGATGCACTTGGTGGTGTCGTCGAACCGTTCACGGTCCTCGACCGACTGCAAGCGTTCCTTGGTGGGCTCGTGGCCCTTGTTGATCAGGAACGGCATGACTTCGCGGAAGGACTGGAAGAACGGCTCCATGTCCACGATCAGGTCCTTCTCCACCGGGAGGCCCTTGATCGGTTCAACGGTGATGGGCTTGGAGGTGTCCAGGTCCTTCAGCAGGGTCTTGCACGCGAGGCGGTTGCGGCCGTTGATGCGCATGGCGTCGGAACCGCAAACGCCGTGGGCACAGGAACGGCGGAACGACAGCGAGCCGTCGATTTCCCACTTGATCTTGTGCAGGGCGTCCAGCACGCGGTCGGTGCCGTACATCGTCAGCTGGTGGTCTTCCCATGCGGCCTCTTCCGAGACCTCGGGGTTGTAGCGTCGCACTCGCAGCGTGATGTTGAAGGTCGGGATTTCCCCGCCTCCACCAATGTGCGCGGGCAGCTCGATCTTGGATGCTGGCTCAGCAAGTTCAGCAGACATCTTAGTACTTCCTCACCATCGGCTCGTAGCGCGTAAAGACAACAGGCTTGGTGCCGAGGCGGATGCCCGCGATTGCTTCCGCAGATCCGTCCGCCGGAGCGTGCTCATCCTTATACGCCATGGAGTGCTTCATGAATTTCTCGTCGTCGCGCTCCGGGAAGTCCTCCCGGAAGTGGCCTCCACGGGACTCCTCGCGGTGCAGGGCAGCAACTGTCATGACCTTGGCCAGTTCCAGCAGGAAGCCCAGTTCCACCGCTTCGAGCAGGTCAAGGTTGAAGCGCTTTCCCTTGTCCTGGACGCTGATGCGCTGGTACCGCTCTTCGAGGGCCGCGATGTCCGTGAGCACCTGGTTCAGGGTGTCCGCCGTACGGAACACCTGCATGTTGGCGTCCATGGTGTCCTGCAGTTCCTTGCGGATCGCGGCAACCCTCTCGCCGCCGTCGGAAGTGCGGACGTGGTTCAGCAGATCCAGCGTGTATGCCTCCGGGTCTTCCGGGAGCTCCACGAAGTCAGCGGTCTTGGCGTATTCGGCCGCAGCAATGCCCGCACGCTTGCCAAAGACGTTGATGTCCAGCAGGGAGTTGGTACCCAGGCGGTTGGAGCCGTGCACGGAAACACAAGCAACTTCGCCGGCCGCGTACAGGCCCGGCACGATGGTGTCGTTGTCCTGAAGGACCTCGGTGGTGATGTTCGTGGGGATGCCGCCCATGGCGTAGTGCGCCGTCGGGAACACGGGAACCGGCTCGGTGTACGGCTCGACACCGAGGTAGGTGCGGGCGAATTCGGTGATGTCCGGGAGCTTCGCGTCGATGTGGGCCGGCTCGAGGTGGGTCAGGTCCAGGAGGACGTAGTCCTTGTTCGGGCCGCAGCCGCGTCCTTCACGCACTTCGTTTGCCATGGAGCGGGCCACGATGTCGCGGGGAGCGAGGTCCTTGATAGTGGGAGCGTAGCGTTCCATGAAACGCTCACCCTCGGAGTTACGCAGGATCGCGCCTTCGCCGCGGGCAGCTTCCGAGAGGAGGATGCCCAAGCCGGCAAGACCGGTCGGGTGGAACTGGAAGAACTCCATGTCCTCCAGCGGGATTCCGCGGCGGAACGCGATTCCCATGCCGTCACCGGTCAGGGTGTGGGCGTTGGAGGTGGTCTTGAAAACCTTGCCCGCGCCGCCCGAGGCGAACACCACGGACTTGGCCTGGAAAACGTGCAACTCACCGGAGGCGAGGTCGTAGGACACGACGCCGGCAACGCGCTTCTGTTTGTACGGCGTCCCGTCTTCGCGGACGGCGTCTTCCTCGACGGTCAGCAGGTCCAGGACGTAGTACTCGTTGTAGAACTCGACGTTGTGCTTGACGCAGTTTTGGTACAGCGTCTGCAGGATCATGTGGCCCGTGCGGTCTGCTGCATAGCAGGCGCGGCGGACCGGAGCCTTGCCGTGGTCACGGGTGTGGCCACCGAAACGGCGCTGGTCAATGCGGCCTTCGGGCGTGCGGTTGAACGGCAAGCCCATCTTCTCCAGGTCCAGCACGGCGTCGATGGCTTCCTTCGCCATGACCTCGGCTGCGTCCTGGTCAACCAGGTAGTCGCCACCCTTGATGGTGTCGAACGTGTGCCACTCCCAGTTGTCCTCTTCGACGTTGGCCAGGGCTGCACACATGCCGCCCTGGGCTGCGCCGGTGTGGGAACGGGTGGGGTAGAGCTTGGTCAGTACTGCGGTGCGTGCGCGCTGACCGGATTCGATCGCGGCGCGCATGCCGGCGCCGCCGGCACCGACAATAACGACGTCGTACTTATGGACCTGCATACCAGATGCTCTTTCTCTCTAAGTCAGATGGTCGGCGGAGCCTGCTCCGCGTGTTGTGCACAGCCGGACAAGCCGGTGGTGCAGCGGAGCGCTACGGCGCCGGGCAGAACCCGCCGGGCAGCTGAACGCCGTTGACGACGGGGCACGGGTTGAATGTGAAGATCACCAGTGTGCCAAGAACGACGATGACGACCGTGGCCGCGTAAAGGACTACCTTGAGCCAAAGGCGCGTGGCGTCCTTCTCGGCGTAGTCGTTGATGATGGTGCGGACGCCGTTGGTGCCGTGCAGCATGGCGAGCCACAGCATGGCCAGGTCCCAGAACTGCCAGAACGGGTCGGCCCACTTGCCGGCCACGAAGCCGAAGTCGATGCCGTGGATGCCTTCGCCCACCATGAGGTTCACGAAAAGGTGGCCGAAGATCAGAACCACGAGCACGACGCCGGAGAGCCGCATGAACAGCCACGCGAGCATCTCGAAGTTCCCCTTGGAACCGGTGCCGCGACGGTACTGCGGAGCAATCTTCCCGCTGCCGATTTTTCCGCTGCGCGGGCTTTGAATGTCAGTACTCATGGCTTAGTGGCCTCCCAGTGCGAGGGACAGGTGGCGGATGGCGAAGGCCCCGAAGGTGACCAGCCACAATACCAGGACGGTCCACAGCATCTGGCGCTGGTATTTCGCGCCCTTCTTCCAGAAGTCAATGGCGATAACGCGCAGGCCATTGAAGGCGTGGAAAACGATCGCTGCGACGAGGCCCGTTTCGCCCAGGGCCATGAGGGGGTTCTTGTAGGCGCCGATAACGGCCGTGTAGGCCTCCGGGGACACACGCACCAGTGAGGTGTCCAGCACATGGACCAACAAGAAGAAAAAGATCACAACACCGGTAATGCGGTGTCCAACCCAGGACCACATGCCTTCACGGCCGCGGTACAAGGTGCCAGCTGGTTTTGTCGGCACTGAATAAACCTTCCTGCAACACAGCGGCGCTGGCACGGGATCCATGCGGGGGAAACGCCAGCTGCGAGAGCACTCGTAGCTCAGCCTAAATCTAGGCTTCGCTCACAGCTTATTCAATTTAGGCACCCCTTCTTGTAACGAGAGCGCGGGGTTTCGCCTGAATTCCGGCGTTTTCGCCACGATGGTGAGACGAAGACCACAAAGCGGGACTTGAGCGGGTGTCGGATAAGGTGTTGCGGTGAGTATAGAAAACGCTGCAAGCCTCGAATCGCCATTGCGCCACTTCCATGCGGTTATTCCGGCCGGCGGAGTGGGCACGCGCCTGTGGCCGCTTTCGCGTGCTGCCGCGCCCAAGTTCCTCCACGACCTCACGGGTTCGGGCAGCACCCTCCTGCGGGCTACGTACGACCGTCTCGAACCGTTGGCCGGCAACCGGGTTCTGGTGGTTACGGGTGTGGCGCACCGGGTTGCCGTCTGCCGCCAGCTTCCAGAAGTGGGCGAAAACGAGTTGGTCCTCGAAAGCGAACCGAAGGACTCGGGAGCGGCGATTGGCCTCGCCGCCGCCATCCTGCACCGTCGCGACCCCGACACCATCATGGGTTCCTTCGCCGCCGACCACGTCATCAGCCCGGACCACCTTTTCCAGGAAACTGTGCGCGAGGCTATCCACACTGCGGCTGCCGGAAAAATCGTCACCATCGGCATCAAGCCCACGCACCCCTCGACCGGGTTCGGTTACATCCGCACCGGGGACTTGCTCAATATCGACGACGCGCCGAATGCGCACGCCGTGGTCGAGTTCGTCGAGAAGCCGAGTGAGGACATTGCCAAGAAGTACCTCGAGACTGGCGACTACGTCTGGAATGCCGGCATGTTCGTCGCGCCCGTCGCTCTCATGCTCAAGCACCTGGAGGCAAACCAACCGGTCCTGTTTGCCGGGCTGCAGGAGATTGCCGACGCCTGGGACACGCCCGAACGCGATGAAGTGACCGCCCGGGTGTGGCCCACGCTGCCGAAGATCGCCATTGACTACGCCGTGGCCGAACCCGCCGCGGCGGCGGGGGATGTCGCCGTCGTGCCCGGTACTTTCCGCTGGGACGACGTCGGAGACTTCGCCGCGATCGGCCGCCTCAACAATGCCGGCGACGTCGATGAGGTGACGGTCCTCGGTGAAGGCGCCCGCGTCTTCACGGAGAACGCCAGCGGTGTGGTTGTCTCCGATACGAAGCGTGTGATCGCCCTTATCGGGATCAAGGACGTCGTGATCGTCGATACGCCGGACGCGCTGCTTGTCACCACGAAGGAGCACGCCCAGCGGGTCAAGGGCGCGGTGGACGCCCTCAAGGCAAGTGGAGACACCGACGTTCTATAGCGCCCTCTTGCGGCGCTGTCCGTAACCAAGAGACCCCTTTCGCTATTCGGGGGGTGTGGATGGCTAGAGTTGTGAGGTGCGCAATTTCACTACCGAAACCGAGCCGACCCCTGTGGTGAAGCCATGGCTTGACGATCTCTTGCCGGAACTCCTTGAATTCCGGAGGGACCTGCATGCGCACCCCGAACTTTCCTTCAAGGAATTTCGCACTACGGACAAGCTGGTTGAACGGCTCGAGGCGGCGGGACTTGAACCCCGCCGGCTGGAAGGCTCGGGGCTGACGGTCGACGTCGGCGACGGGCCCATCGCCACGGCCCTGCGCGGAGACATCGACGCCCTCCCCATCATCGAGGAGACCGGGCTTCCGTTCGCGTCGAAGAACCATGGCGTCACCCACGCGTGCGGGCATGACGTCCACACCACGAGCATGCTTGGCATTGCCCTGGTGCTGCACGCCATGCACCAGGAATCCCCCTTGGGCGGAACGGTGCGCATCATCTTCCAGCCGGCAGAAGAAACCATGCCCGGCGGTGCGTTGTCCTGCATCGAGCAGGGCGTGCTCCAAGGCGTTCCGCGTATTCTTGCGCTGCACTGCGATCCGCGTATCAACGTCGGCAAGATCGGCACGCGTATCGGCGCCATCACCTCGGCGTCGGACACCATCAAAATCGAATTGACCGGACGTGGCGGCCATACTTCCCGTCCGCATTTGACCGAAGACCTGGTCTTCGCGCTGGCCCAAATCGCCGTCAACGTGCCGGCCGTCCTGTCCCGCCGGGTCGATGTGCGCAGCGGCGTTTCGGTGGTGTGGGGCCAGATCGCGGCAGGTTCGGCACCCAACGCCATCCCCGCCAACGGCTACATGGCCGGCACCATGCGTTGCCTCGACAGGGACGCCTGGCACAGCGCAGGGGAGTTGCTCGACGACGTCGTCCAGCAGGTTGCCGCGCCGTACGGGGTGGACGTGCACCTTGAGCACACCCGCGGCGTCCCTCCCGTGGTCAACTCGGAACACGAAACTGCCATCATCGAGGCCGCTGCCCGTGCGGAACTCGGCGAGCACGCCGTCGTCCTGACACCGCAGTCCATGGGTGGCGAGGACTTCGCCTGGTTCCTGGCCGACCTGCCGGGTGCCATGATGCGGCTCGGAACCCACACGCCCGGCGGCGAGGAATACGATCTCCACCGCGGTGACTTCATTGTGGACGAGCGTGCCCTCGGCTTCGCAATCCAAGTCCTTGCCGCCGCCGCGCTGCGAACCATCCGGGATCTCTGAACCTCGACGCTCGCTCACTTATGCCGGGTTTTGGCCGGACGCTCGCTCACTCTTGGTTTAAAGGCCGGGGATCCTCCTGCGGATTATCTGCAGGAGGATCCTTTCGTTTGGGCTTGTTTGTGAGCGGAGGTTGCCGGGGGACGGCTTGTTTGTGAGCGGGCGTCGCCCGAAGCGATTAAGTTGTGCACAATTTAATTGTGAGCTATCGTTATTCCCATGAGTGAAGCCCCCCGCCTCGACCGCCAGGTCTGTTTCGCGCTGTATTCCGCTTCGAAGGCGGCCACGGCGGTCTACCGGCCGGTGCTGGACGAGCTTGGACTGACGTATCCGCAGTACCTCGTGATGCTGGTGCTCTGGGAGAACGAGCCTCGAAGCGTCCGGGAACTGGGTACCGAGCTGGGACTCGACTCGGGCACCCTGTCTCCGCTGCTCAAGAGGCTTGAAGCCATGGGCCTCGTGGAGCGCCGGCGTTCAGTAGAGGACGAGCGTCGCGTCGAGATCCACCTGAGCGACGCCGGGCGGGCGCTGAGTGCCCGGGCGGGGGCTGTTCCGCAGCGGCTCGCCGACGCCGCCGGCTTGAGCGCAGCCGAGCTCGCGCAGCTTCACGACACCCTGGGCCGGCTTACCGCCGCCCTCCATTCAGCCATCTGATCGTCCACCCCAGCACCTCCATCCCATCGAAGGAAAAGGAACCACAGTGAAGACTTTGTACGTAGCAGAGGCGCTTGCCTCCGGTGAAGGCCGCGAAGGCAACGCACGCACCAATGACGGCAAGTTGGACGTCACCCTCGCCAGCCCGGTGGAACTGGGCGGAAACGGCAAGGGCACTAATCCCGAGCAGCTCTTCGCCGCCGGATACGCGGCATGCTTCCACTCGGCACTCAGGCTGGTGGGACGCAAGGCCCGGGTGGATCTGACTGATTCCGCCGTGGCTGCCAAGATCCATTTCGGTGCCTTGGAGGGCAGCGAGGGATATGGCCTCGCCGCGGAGCTTGAGATCGCCCTGCCTGCCCTGGACCGCGAAACCGCCGAGCAGCTCGTGGCCAAGGCCCACCAGATCTGCCCCTACTCCAACGCGACCCGCGGGAACATCGCCGTCGACATCAAGCTTGTGGAGGTGGCCGCATGAGCGCCGCCGTTCCCACGAGCACCCGCGAAATCCAGCTGGCGTCCCGCCCGCAGGGACGCCCCGTCCAGGAGAACTTCCGGCTGGCAGAGACCGATCTGCCGGAGCTGCAGGACGGCCAGATCCTGGTCCGCAACGAGTTCATGTCGGTCGATCCCTACATGCGCGGCCGCATGAATGACACAAAGTCCTATTCGGCGCCTTTCCGGCTCGACGCAGCGCTCGACGGCGGTGCGGTGGGCGAGGTGATCGCGTCCCGTTCCGAGGCACTCAAGGTGGGTGACGTCGTCGTGCACCAGCTCGGCTGGCGCGAATATTCGGTGGTGGATGCGGCAAGCGCGACGCCGGTCCCGGCCGGACTGGCGCCGACCTCGGCGTTCCTCGGGGCGCTGGGCATGACGGGCCTGACGGCGTATGCCGGGCTGCTCAAAGTGGCCGAGTTCAAAGCCGGGGACGTGGTCTTCGTTTCCGGTGCCGCCGGCGCGGTTGGTTCGATTGTCGGGCAGGTCGCCAAGGCCATGGGGGCCTCCAAGGTGATCGGCAGCGCCGGTTCCCCGGAGAAGGTGGCGCGTTTGCTGGAACTCGGCTTCGACGCGGCGTTCGACTACCACGACGGTCCGGTGGCGAAGCAACTGCGTGAAGCAGCGGGGGAGCGCGGCATTGACGTCTACTTCGACAACGTGGGCGGCGAACACCTCGAGGCTGCCCTCGCGGTCCTCACTGTGGGTGGCCGGGTGGCAATGTGCGGTGCCATTTCGCAGTACAACTCCACAGAGCCCACGCCGGGCCCGCGGAACCTGGCCTTGGCCATCGGAAAGCAATTGACCCTGCGTGGCTTCCTCGTGGGCGGCCAGCGCCAGCACGCCGCGGAGTTCGCCGGGAAGATGGCCGGATGGCTGGCCGATGGAACGGTCCGCTACGACGAGACGATCGTTGACGGACTGGAAAACGCGCCGAAGGCCTTCATCGACCTCCTGGATGGGGCCAATACCGGCAAGATGCTGGTCCGGCTGCACTGAGGGATTCCCGGCGCGAACTGGCAGCAGATGCCCTCTGCGTTGCGGCAAAGTCATATGGTCGTAGCAACGCTCTGATTGATGGAGCGTTTTCATGGTCA
>NZ_JARVRI010000049.1:0-54920 GCF_030209785.1 Arthrobacter sp. efr-133-TYG-120 | reverse complement strand
ACAAATCGGTATCAACAAACTTGGCACACTATTGAGTTCTCAAACAACAGACACACCCGGCACCACCCAACCACAAGGATCAGACTCGCTCCGGAGCAACTTTCCAAACTTACCAGACCCGCCCTCTCCGCACAACTCCCGAATCCGGGAACCGCATCGGACAAAACACCATCCGTGACACCCGGAAACCACACCGGAACGCAAGAAAGCGAACCAAGAATTTGGTTTCCATTTGAAAGGGGGTCGGTCGCAATTTTTCCGCATCAGCGGCGGCGACTCGATCTACTTTACACACCCCCAAGACCCCACGCAAATCACCCCTCGGGCGAGCAAGAACCGCGTCAATCCGGGACAAAACAGCCGGTTTGGCCCAAAAAGAAGCCACCGGCGTCGTCATCCAATGCTGTGTGCTGCGCCACTTAATCGCGAAGCCACGAAACTCGCCAAAGTCGGACACGCGAAGCATCAAAGCCCGGCCCCCTGCGCCTTAAACGCAAGAAGGGCCGGCAACCAAGCGGTTGCCGGCCCTTCTAGTACTTCTGGATTACCAGGAAGACTTGGTGATGCCCGGGAGCTCACCACGGTGAGCCATGTCGCGGAAGCGAACACGGGAGATACCGAACTTCTGGAAGGTACCGCGCGGGCGGCCGTCGATGATGTCGCGGTTACGCAGACGGATCGGGGAGGCGTTGCGGGGCAGCTTCTGCAGGCCGAGGCGAGCCTCTTCGCGTGCTTCGTCAGTCGCGTTGGCGTCAACCAGGGTCTTCTTCAGTTCGAGACGCTTTGCAGCGTAACGCTCAACGATGACCTTGCGCTGCTCGTTGCGAGCAATCTTGGACTTCTTAGCCATGTTTAGCGCTCCTCTCGGAATTCGACGTGCTGGCGGATCTTGGGGTCGTACTTCTTCAGGACCAGGC
The DNA here is from genome assembly GCF_030209785.1 of Arthrobacter sp. efr-133-TYG-120. Taxonomy (NCBI): domain Bacteria; kingdom Bacillati; phylum Actinomycetota; class Actinomycetes; order Micrococcales; family Micrococcaceae; genus Arthrobacter; species Arthrobacter sp. efr-133-TYG-120. Next base: position 54,003 of record NZ_JARVRI010000049.1, on the reverse strand, counting down.
GGTCCGGGTCGTTACGACGGTTCTTGCGGGTTACGTAGGTGTAACCGGTTCCCGCAGTCGACTTCAGCTTGATGATCGGACGTACGTCCTTGTCTTTTGCCACTAGAGCTTCACCCCGCGAGCCAGAACTTCGGCGACGACTGCGTCGATGCCGCGAACGTCGATGGTCTTGATGCCCTTGGCCGACAGGGTCAGCGTGACATTACGGCGCAGGGACGGAACCCAGTAGCGCTTCTTCTGGATGTTGGGGTCGAACCGACGCTTGTTGCGGCGGTGCGAGTGCGAAATGCTGTGTCCAAAGCCCGGCTCGGCTCCGGTCACCTGGCAGTTTGCTGCCATGACGACTCTCCTAAAAAATAAAATGAAACGGCAAGCAGAATTCCTGTTTCCCGTGCAATAGGTGACGTCCGCAACCAGTCCACACCGTTTTCGGTAGTTCCCGCAGGCTGGATCCCTCGACTGAAATCAGCCAATGGTCACCGCCGCGGCGAAGGTAGTGGGTCCGGACAACAGGCCGGAATACTGGGCGAATACTGGAATGCACGCAACTTGAGCCCCTAACTACCGGCCCGCGGATCTCCTGTTGTTGCCAACAGTCACCGCCAACCGGAGCAATTGCACACGCTCCGCGCCACCTAGCGCCTAATAAGTCTAGGGGCTGGGGGAAATTAAGACCAATCGGGTGTATAAGAACGAAGTTCCCAACTCATAAGCGGAGGCTAGGCCCTTCACAGGAGATCGAAAGGTTGAGAGTTCAATCTTGAGGCATGAAGTCACAACTCCTCGCCTCCCCAGGCCAACGTGTGGGTATGTCCCCGGGCCGGCCGCCAGCGCCCGAGCGGCGCAATCCCGCCAAGGGAAGGTTCGCTGCGCAGCATCGCAGACGCATGTTCCGGACGGACATGCTCACCGTTGCGCTGTGGGCTTCCCTCGCGGCGGCGCTGGCGTTGTGGCTCGCCGACGGCGGGATGTCGTCGGTCGGGAACCTCACCCAAGCGGTCACCGCCGCCGGGATCCTCGCCGGGCTTGCCGGTATGGATCTGGTTTTCCTGATGCTTCTGCTCGCGGCACGCTTGCCTTTCGTGGACGGCGCGGTCGGCCATGACAGGGCGTTGGAGTTCCACCGGAAGCTAGGCAAACCGGCGCTCTACCTATTGCTGGCGCACGGACTTCTCGTCGCGACCGGTTACGGCATGGCCGAGGGCCTGAACCCCGTCAGCGAAGCCGTTTCGCTCTGGGTGCTGGTACCCGACATGTGGTTGGCGTTCGTCTCCATGGCGCTCTTCATTGCCGTGGTGGTCACCTCGCTGGTAGCTGTTCGCCGCCGCTTTCCCTATGAATTCTGGTACTTCGTCCACCTGCTCACGTATTTGGCCGTAGCGCTCGCCCTGCCGCACCAGTTCAGCGTGGGCGGATTATTCGCCGAAGGCACCTGGCAGCGTTGGTACTGGCTGCTGCTCTACATCGGAACCGGCTCGGCGCTGGCGTGGTTCCGTATCGCCCAGCCGGTGATAGCCACCTACCGGCACCAGTTGACCGTGCGGCGCGTGGTTCCCCTTGCGCCCGGCGTCTTCAGCATCGAAATGAGCGGCCTGCGATTGAACGAATTGTCGGGAAACGGCGGCCGGTTCTTCGTCTGGCGCTTCCTTGCCCCCGGCTTCTGGTGGCAGGCGCACCCGTTCAGCCTGTCGGCGGAACCGATCATGCCGCCGTCGGGCACGTCATACGGGCGGCCCGCCCAACAGCCCACCTTGCGGATCACTGTCCGGAACCTGGGTGCGGGCTCGGCCCGGCTGGCTTCGCTCAAGCCGGGAACGAAAGTAGCCATCGAAGGTCCCTACGGTGTCTTCAGCACGGCGGCCCGGAGCCGGGAACACGTTGTGATGATCGGCGCAGGAATCGGAATCACGCCCCTCCGGGCGCTCCTGGAATCCACCCCCTTCGCGCCCGGCCAGGCGACCGTCCTGTTGCGCGGCAGCACCACTGACGAGCTATTCCTTGGCGACGAGATCCTGGAATTGTGCCGGAAACGCGGTGCCACGCTCTTCCATCTGACCGGCCCGCGGTCGGCGAATCCCCAAAGCGCGTGGTTGCCTGCCTCTGCCGGCACCTCGCGCCTGCGGGACTTCGTACCGGCCATCACCGACGCGGATGTCTACATCTGTGGTCCATCGGCTTGGGCCCGCCAGGTGCTGGCTGAGGCAAAAAGCTCCGGCGTCCGGGAGGAGCAGCTCCACTACGAAAGGTTTGACTGGTGAGACTCAGGGCAGGAATATCAGCGGCGCTGGCGTCGGCGGCAATCCTTGTGGTCGGGTGGCAGTCGGGTGCACACGTGGCTGACTCGAACGCATCGGCGGTCACCACCTCCGCAACCGGAAACGCGGCCGGAACCACGGGCGGTACCGCTTCAGGAACGGGCTCGACGGCGAACGGAACCACGGGCGGTACCGCTTCAGGAACGGGCTCGACGGCGAACGGAACCACCGGGAGCAGTGCGTCCGGATCGTCCTCGGGAACCGGAGCCGGCTCCAGTTCCAGCACGGGCTCCAGTTCGAGTTCCAGTTCCAGTCTGGGGGCATCGGCCAAGGCGGGAGGCACCTACGCCGGCACGGCAGTGGAGACGCGCTTTGGAACGGTACAGGTCCAGGTAACCATCAAGGCCGGCGTGATCACGGATGTCACAGCCCTGCACCTGACCGACCAAGAGCAACGATCCGTCCAGATCAGCGCCAGGGCTGCACCCCTGCTCCGCTCCGAAGTACTGAGCGCCCAGTCGGCGAACGTGCAGACCATCGGCGGGGCCACCTATACCAGCGAGGCATATTTGACGTCGCTCCAGGCAGCCCTCGATGCAGCCCACTTCTAAGCCACGCGAGACCGGAGGGGGCAGTTCGGAGCCCAGCCTTCGTTCCCGAACGTTCACCAGCATGGGCACCGTGGTGAGCCTCGCCATCCCGACTGCTCCAGGGATGGCCCCCCAAGCCGCGGTGGAAGAACTCGAGGCGGCCACCGACGTCGTCGAGCAGTTGTTCACGGGGTTGGACCGGACGTTTAGCCTCTACCGTCCCGACTCGGAGGCGAGCGCGATGGCGCGGGGCGAGCTGGCCCTGAGGGACGCCTCCGTGGACATGCGCCGGCTGTATGTCGAGGCTGTCGACTGGCGCAGCCTCACGGCAGGTGCGTTCACGGCGGAACGGCCCGACGGCGTCGTGGACTTGGCCGGGATCGTCAAGGGACATGCGATACGGGAAGCCGGAACGTCGCTGCTCGCGCTGGGGCTGCAGGATTGGTGCCTCAACGCGGGCGGGGATGTCCTTGTGGCCGGTTCGCCGACGCCGGGCACTGCGCGGCCGTGGCTGGCAGGGATTATTGACCCGGAGGATCGGACGACGCTCCTGACCGCGTTTCCCCTCGGCAGCAAGGGCAGGCACGCGCTGGCGACCTCGGGAACGAGCGAACGCGGCCACCACATTTGGTCCGCGGGCCTCCAATCGGCGCGGGACGAGGGGTTCCGCCAGGTTTCAGTGGCAGCGGCCGATATCATCACGGCCGACGTCCTGGCCACCGCCATCATGGCGGGCGGCGCCGGGACCCTCGCGCTGGCCACCTCCCACTGGGACGTGGACGTGCTCGCGGTGAAGAACGACGGCGAACTGCTCGCCACGCCGGGCTTCCGGAAACTTGCTACGGCCGGGTGAGCTGCGGGTACTTCGGGCTGAGACCGTCACCTGAGGACTTGCCCGTCACGCGGCGGACCACCCACGGGGCTGCGTGTTCACGGGCCCAACGCGCATTGGCCCGCAACGCTTCCACGCGCGCAGGCTGGGGTTGCGGGACCGGCGGCGGAACCTCGAGGGAACCTTCGTGCTCCAGGACGGCCAGCACCCGGTTGGCCATGTTGATGTGGCCCGCAGTGGACATGTGCATCCGGTCCTGCGCCCACATATGCCAGTCGTGGTATTCGCTGAAGCGCCAGTAGTCCACCACCAGCGCACCGTGGTTTTCGGCGATTTCCCGCAGCAATTCGTTGTAGATCGCGGTGCGTCCGCGCATGGTGCCGAAAACCTTGGAACTGCGGGCATCGAAGCCCGTGAAGAGAAGCAACGTGGCGCCGGTGGCACTGAGCTTCCCGATGCCGGCCTCGTAGTCTTCCATCAGCCTGTCGATATCGACTTTGGGGCGGAAGATGTCGTTCGCGCCCGCATATAAGGTCACCAGCGTCGGTTGAAGCGCGACGGCGGCGTCCACCTGCTCTGCCATGACTTGCCGGAGTTTCTTGCCCCGGATAGCCAGGTTGGCGTAGCCGAAATCGTCGTTGCTTTGGGCCAATTGATGGGCAACAAGGTCTGCCCATCCCCTGACCCCGTTGGGGCGCGAGGGGTCGGCGTCGCCAAGTCCTTCGGTGAACGAGTCACCCAATGCCACGTACCGGGCAGAAAAATCCATGGCGCCAGTCTTTCATCAGTGCGGGGCGGCCGTCACGTGGGGCCGCTGCTCAGGGCGCGGCGGCTCCGGCACCGGCCGCGGGCAGCAGTTGCCGCCGGCAGCGAGGCCGCTGGCGTGGCGCCGGCGGCTTAGCGTTCGCGCAGGATCCAGTGATCGTCGTCCAACCGGGCCACGATTTTCTCGCCGATCCGCGCGAGGTCCGCAACGTCGTCGTCGGTCATGGCGTCCAACATCAAGGCGCGGACGGCATCCACATGACCCGGGGCGAGGGACACGATGGTGTCCATGCCGGCCTCGGTCAGGTGCGCCACGGTGACACGGGCATCGCCCGGGTGGGCCTCGCGCTCCACCCAGCCGCGCCTCTGCAGCTTGGTGACGACGTGCGACAGCCTCGACAAGGAAGCACTGGTGCGAGCGGCAAGTTCACTCATCGGCAGGAAACGCCCCTCCGCTTCCGACAACATGGCGAGCACGTTGTAGTCGAAAAGCGACAACTTGCCGGCCGCTTGCAGTTGGGTGTCCAGGGCTGCGGGCAGCAGGGTGTTGATGCTCAGGAGGGCCAGCCAGGCACGGCGTTCGTCGGCGTTGAGCCAGCGCGGTTCGGTCATGGATTCATCTTAGAAGGAAATCAATGCTTGACACTTCAACTTAAGGTCATTATTGTTTTAGTTGAAGCTTCAAGTAACTGATCGTGAACGAATCGTGAGCACTCAAGCAAAGGAAACAACAATGGCTGACATCACCATCATCGGTACCGGCAACATGGCGTCCGGCATCGTGGCCCGCGCGGCCACCGCAGGCAAGAGCGTCCAGGTCCTCAGCCGCGACGCCGGCTCCGCTGCTGCCGTTGCGGCGACGGTCAACGGAACCTCCGGCATCACGGGATCCCCGGTGGAAGGCAGCATCGTGGTGCTGGCCACCCCGTTCGAGGCCTCCAAAGAAGTCCTTTCTTCCTATGGCTCAGCGCTCAACGGCAAGACGATCGTGGACATCTCCAACCCCGTGAACTTCGAGACTTTCGATTCCCTCACCGTTCCCGCCGGGACCTCGGCCGCCGAAGAACTGCAGGCCTTGGTCCCCGGCGCATCGGTGGTGAAGGCCTTCAACACCGTCTTCGCCGCCACGCTCGCGGAGGGCGAAGTGGACGGCCAGACCCTCGATGTACTCGTGGCGGGCGACGACGCCGAGGCGACGGCCGCCGTCGTCGACTTCGTCAAAGGTGCCGGGCTGCGTCCGGTGAACGTCGGACCGCTGCGCCGCTCGCGTGAGCTCGAAGCCTTCCAACTGCTCGTCATGACTCTCCAGATCAGCGACGCCCACCCCGACTACAACTGGAACTCTGCAGTCAAGCTCCTGCCGTAGTTCACTTTCGGAGGGCGGCCGCTTGTGGCCGCCCTCCGCGTTGTAGGCTGGGCGGCATGTTCGTGGTTTCGCTGACCTACAAAGTTCCCGACGAGATCGTCGATTTCCACCGCCCCGCACACATGGATTGGGTCAAAGAAGCGTTCGACGCCGGCACTTTCGTTGCGTCCGGACGTCGCGTTCCAGCCATCGGAGGTGTCCTGTTGTCCAACGTCGACCGTGCAACACTGGACGCTTCCCTGGCGACGGATCCGTTCTACGTCAACGGAGTGGCCGACTTCGAGATCATCGAATTCACGGTCACCACGGCATCCGCGGGCTTCGAAAACCTGCTGGACTAGTTAGCTTGGGCGTCCAGGGCGTCACGCGGGGCACACCGCCGCCAAAAATTTGTCAGGCGTGACGCCACCCCCTTAAATCCGGGCCGGCTCTGGGGACGTCCCCAACCGCTCCGGCAAGACCACCGGCATAAGGGCCGGCCAGCGGGCGCTCAGGTGATCGCCGCTCGAAACTCCCCTGAAACGACGCGAAAGCCAGGGTGCCACATCGCGCCTGAGCCACGCGGCGTCGTCGGTCATGATCTCGGCGCGGCTCCGCGGTTGCAGCGCCCCAAGCACCGGTGCGGCGAGCGAGTGCGTGGCACCCAAGACCTCCAAGACCTTCTTGGCCATGTAGTCGTGCCCGATACCGGACATGTGCAGCCGGTCCGGAGCCCACATCCGGCGGTCCTGATATTTTTCGAAGCACCAATGGTCCACCAGAAGCGTTCCGTAGGCTGCGGAAATGCGCCGGATGTGTTTATTGAAGACTGCCGTGCGCAGCTTGAGCGGCTCCAACACCGGCGAAAGCGGCACGTTGTACTCAGTGAAAAGCAGGACGTGGGCGCCACTGTCCGCGATCCGGGCAACGGCATCCTCGAATCCACGGACCAGCATGCGCATGTCCAGTCGGGCGCCGAGCAGATCGTTGCCGCCAGCGTGGAAACTGACCAGGGTGGGGGCCATCGCGAGCGCGGGCTCGAGTTGTTCAACCACGATCTGCCTGAGCCGACGGCCGCGGAGGGCAAGGTTGGCGTACTGCGTCTGCGGCTGGTGCCTGGCCAGTTCCTCGGCCACGCGATCGGCCCAGCCCCTGCAATCGTTGGGAAGGCGAAGGTCTACGTCGCCGACGCCTTCAGTGAAGGAATCTCCGACGGCGACGAATCGCATCGGCGTCTCCATGGCCATGGTCATGTCCCCCCGTTGTTTTGAGCTTTGCCTTGCGCGTTGCCTTGCGCGTTGCTTTGTGCCTTGGTTCCGGCCGCGGCTGAGCCCGCCGCGGCGGCTTGGCGTTCCGCGAGTTTTCGCAGCCCGGCCTTCCGCGGCACCTTTACGGGCTCGGGCCAGCGCGGGCCAAGGGCGTCCCCGAGCGTGACGCCGCGAAGCTTCCGGCCAAACAACGGCAGCACCCAGTCGTTCACCCAGCGGCGCTGACGGCGTTCCCAGTCGCGCAACTTGAGGCGCTGCGGCGGTTCCCAGTCTTTGGGCGAGAACTTATGCGGGACGCCGAGGTGATCCAGGACCTGCGAGGCCATATATTTGTGCCCGGCTTTGGACATGTGAAGGCGGTCCGAAGCCCACATCCGGCGGTCGTGGTAAGCGTCAAGGCACCAATAATCCACCAGCACGGCCCCGTACTTGGCGGCCAGCTCGCGGACGCGCTCGTTGTAGAGGGCATTCCGCTTCTTGAAGGGTTCCAGCACGGCCGAGACCTTGACGTCGTACCCCGTGAACAAGACCAAGGTGGCCCCCGTGGATGCGAGGCGGGCCACGAGCCTTTCGTACTCGGCCATGAGGATGTCCATGTCCGTGCCGAAGTCCAGGATGTCGTTTCCGCCGGCGTAGAGCGTGATGAGCGTGGGTTCCATGGCCAGGGCACGGTCCAATTGCTCGTCGACGATGTGACGGAGCCGCTTGCTCCGCACCGCAAGATTGGCATACTCCCAGCCAGGTTCGGCCTTGGCCAGTTTCTCGGCGACGCGGTCGGCCCAGCCCCGGACGCCGTTCGGCAGGGCCTCGTTCCGGTCCCCCACGCCCTCGGTGAAAGAATCGCCCAAGGCAACAAACCGCCGTCGTCCGTTCTGGTCAGCATCAAGCACGTTCCCAGCCACCACGCCAGCGTAGCCCCGCCCGGTTGCCCGCCGGCAAAGCCCAGGTTAATTCGACGCTCGCTCACCTATAGGGCATTCTGGCCGAACGCCCGCTCACTTATGGCGCGTTTCGGGCGAACCCCCGCTCACCTATAGCCCCATTCGGCCAGACGCCCGCTCACTTATGGCGCGTTTCGGGCGAACCCCCGCTCACCTATAGCCCCTTTCGGCCAGACGCCCGCTCACCTGACGTGAGCGAGCGTTCCCGGTTTTGGCCGCATATGTGAGCGAGCGTCGGCGAAAAGGACGATATATGTGAGCCGGCGTCGGAGGGGGCGGGTTAGAGTTCGGCTTTCCCTTTGCGCCAGTAGCCCATGAACGCCACCTGCTTCCGGTCGATCCCCACATCCCGGACCAGGTACCGGCGCAACTCTTTAATGACTCCTGCCTCGCCTGCGATCCAGGCGTAGAACGGCAAAGCGCCCGAGGGAAGGCCAGGGTTGCGGCTCGCTTCGATCGCGGCCGTGTCCATGCGCAGCGGGGTTTCCCACAAGATGTCCCGGTCCACGTTGACATCTTCGGGCTCGGGGCCGGCGGCGCCATCGAGCGAGATGATCCCCACCCAACCGGGGACGGGTACAGCTCCGCGTACGGCTTCCTTCAGCAACTCCCCGTGAGGCCGGGACCGGCCGAGGGCCGTGCCCCGCGCGAGCCACGTGATTTCGATGTCGGCGTCTGTGTCGAGGTCTTGGAAATCCCCGGCCTCGGGTACCTCAAGGAAGGCATGCCCTGTGATTCCCGCGGGCAAGGACTCCAGGATCGCGCCGATGGCGGGGACGGCTGTTTCGTCGCCCGCAAGAAGGACCCGCTGCGCCAGGCCGGGACGCCATTCGATGCCGGAATACGTTTCGGCGGTGACGCAATGGGCTGCCCGGTTGTTCGGGCCGATGATGGTGATCGAATCCCCCGGCTTCGCGGCGAGCGCCCAGTTGGCGGCGGGCCCGCCCGTCGGGTGAACCGCACCGCCGTCGACGCCGGGCCCCGCCGCACCGCCGCTAGCGCCGCCGGCCCAACCGCCGTGACCGCCGCCGTCGAAGTGCATCACGAAGTCGACGTCGATCTCGGGGTAGACGGCGTCGAGCCTCTCGTTCCGCACGGTGTAGGTCCGCATCGATCCGCGGACCGCGGGATCCATCGCCAACCACTCTTGGTACCAACCGGCGTCGCCCGTGTGGAAGGCGGGCAACGGCAGGCGGTGCCCGTCGGCGTCGAGCGAGGGAATCATGAGTTTGATGCGCAGGTCCAGGGTGTTCCCCGAAACCCCGAATCCGCGCAGGCAATATCCCCCGAACGTGATGCGGCGGAAGTTGGGGCCGAGATCCTCGACGGCGGTGACCGTGACATCGAAGGCCAGGGTCATCGGCTCCGTGGTTGCGTTTCGCACAACGGCGTCTGCGTTCATGAGGCGAACTCCAATTCGATGGATGTTGAGGGAGCGGCGGTGCGGTGCCGGCCGATCGGGAGAACGAGCGGGGTGCCGGATATTGGATCCGGAACCACCCGGGACTCCAGGCCGAAAACGTCGCGCACCAAGTCCTCGGTGACCACTTCAATCGCTGGCCCCTCGGCGACGATCGCCCCGGTCTTCATGGCGATGACGTGGTCGGCGTAACGCGCTGCCAGGTTGAGGTCATGCAACACGATTGCCACGGTGGTCCCCCGGCTGCGGTTGAGGTCGGTCACCAGGTCCAGCACCTCCACTTGGTGTGCCAGGTCAAGGTAGGTGGTGGGTTCGTCAAGGAGCAGGACCTCGGTCTCCTGCGCAAGGGCCATGGCGATCCACACCCTCTGGCGTTGCCCACCGGACAATTCGTCGACGTTCCGTTCAGCAAGCCCAAGCGTTGACGTGGTCTCGAGTGCGCGTTGGACGGCGAGATCATGCACCGACCGGTCACCAGTCCTCCAACTGCCGAAGAATCCTTGGTGCGGATACCGTCCGCGGCCCACCAGTTCGCGGACGGTGATGCCGTCCGGGGCGAGGGGGTGCTGCGGAAGAAGGCCGAGCGTGCGGGCGAGTTCGCGGGCCGGGCGGGAGTGGATGTCCTTGCCATCCAGAGTGACGACGCCGGCGCTCGGCTTCAGGAGCCTGGACAGCCCCCTGAGCAACGTGGATTTCCCGCATGCGTTGGCACCCACGATCATGGTCACTTTGCCTTCGGGAACCTCCGTCGAGAGTCCTTCGACCACCCGTCGTTTCTCGTATTGGAGCGTCAAGCCGCGTGCGCTCAGTTGTGCCATGTCAGGCTTCCTTTCGGTTGGACGTGACCAGAAGCCACAACAGGAATGGAGCGCCGAGGGCGCCGGTAACGACGCCGACCGGCAGGACAGTACCGGCCAGAACCAGGGGTGCCACGTTGTACGCGAAGTAGTCGGCCGCGAGGACGATCAAGGCGCCGGTGAACGCCGACGCCGGGAGGCTGGGTCGGCCGACCACCCGCCGGGCGATCGGCCCGGCGAGGAAGGCGACGAAGGCAACCGGACCGGCAGCCGCCGTCGCCATTGCTGCGAGCGCGACGGCGGTGATCACCAGGCCGAAACGTACGGCGTTTACGCGGATTCCTAGTCCGGCCGCGGCGTCGTCCCCGAGTTCGAGCATGCGCAGCGGTACGGCGAGGAGGGCCAACGCGGGAACAAGCACGGCGAGCGAGGCCATGAGTACGCCCACGCGCTCCCAATTGGCCGAATTCAAGGAACCGTTGAGCCATATGAGGGCCTCGGAGGCTGTCCGGATATCCGCCCGGGTCATGAGGAAGTTCACCACCGCCCCCAATGCGGCGGCGACACCAACGCCGGCGAGGATAAGCCGGTTGCCTGCCGCATTCCCGCGACGGCCGCCCGACCCGCCCCCTGAACCCGAGCCGCCGCGCGAAATGGCGTAGATGACAAGCGCGACGCCGATCGCACCAGCGAGCGCGGCCGCGGACACGGCGGCACCGGACGCGCCGAACACCACAATGGCCAGGACTGCCGCGGCACTCGCACCGTAACTGATGCCGATGACGTCGGGGCTGGCAAGGGGATTGCGGAGCATGGTCTGGAAGAGCCCGCCCGAGAGGCCGAACGCCACACCAATCAGGATTGCCAGCACGGCCCGCGGCAGTTTGTTTTCCATGACGATGAAGCTTGCGCCCGGGATCTTCTCCCCGCCCGTCAAGTGGGCAGTGAGGATCCTGAAGAAATCGGGGATGGTGACCGTGTAGCTGCCAAGGAGCACAGTCACCGCAAAGAGGACCACGACGCCGGTGCCCAGGAGTGCGGTCCTGCTGCGGAGGTTCACAGCGACGCCCCCTTGCCCCGGCGGACGAGCCACACGAAGACGGGGGCACCGACGATGGCCGTCATGATGCCCGCGGGAACTTCGCCCGGCAGCAGCACTACCCGGCCGATCACGTCCGAAACCAGGAGGAGTGCTGGCGCGAGAACCATGGAGAACGGCAGGATCCAGCGGTAGTCCGGACCCGTGAAGAAACGCACGGCATGTGGAACCACGAGTCCGACGAATCCGATGGGACCAGCCAACGCCGTGGCCGATCCGCAGAGCAGCACGATTCCAAGCGCGGTGACGCCCCTGGCCAGGGTCACATTCTGGCCGAGCCCGCGGGCAACGTCATCGCCGAGGGCCAGGCTGTTGAGGATCCGCCCGCTGCCCAGCACGATCAACGCGCCAATCAGCAGGAAGGGCAATCCGGTCAACACCACGGACCAGTCGCTGCCGGCAATTCCACCCACCTGCCAGAAACGGAAGCGGTCCAGGGTGTCCTGGCTCGAAACCAGGATGACGTTCATTATCGAGTAAAGCCCCGCACTCAGCGCCGCCCCCGCCAAAGCGAGCTTCACCGGCGTCGCACCGTCACGCCCGATCGACGCAATCAGATAGACGACGACGGCGGCCGCCGCGGCACCGACGAAAGCGAACCAGATGTAGCCGCTCGCCCCCGAGATACCGAAAAGGTAGATCCCGGCGACCACAGCCAGTGCCGCCCCGGCGTTGACGCCCATGATGCCCGGGTCCGCAAGGGGGTTGCGGGAGACGCCCTGCATCGCGGCGCCCGCAAGGCCAAGGGCAGCCCCTGCCACCAAACCGAGCACAGTGCGTGGAATGCGGGTGTGGACCACCGCATGGTTCCCGTCGTCGGGGCTGAACTGCGTGAGTGCTTGCCACACGGTTTCGAGGGACAAGCCCCGTGCGCCGATCGCGAGCGAGGCCGCACAGGCAAGCGCAAGCACGACGACGGCGGCCAGCAGCCAGGCGGCGCGGTTGCCGCGTCCCCGGCCCCCGACGTCGGGCCCGGCCTTCGCGCGAACTAGCAGGTGTTGCCCTGTGGAAGCGATGTGAGGGTCATGAGCTGCCAGCTCGCGCGCCGTTCCGCCCGCGGAAGGTGGGCCCGCCGTCGTCGTGCTTTGTGTCATGTCAGGCGTATCGCTACTTGGCTGCCGCGTCGGCGCCCTTGGCCAGCTGCGGCAGGAACATGTCCAGTGCCCACGGCAAGCTCAGCGGCGAGGATGCGGAGATCGCCAGGGTGAGGGTGTTGTCGGAGTCTGCAACCAGGGCGCCCTTCTTGATCGCGGGGATCTGCCCCAGCAGGGGGTCCTGCTTGATTTGGTCCGTGGTCTTGGAATCCGGCACCCAGGTCACGAAGACGTCCGAGGAAAGCTCGTTGGCCTTTTCGGCGGACCACGGAACGAAAAATTCCTTGGAGCCCTTGCTGGCGTTCTGCACCACGGGGGCGAGCTTCATGCCGATTTCGGACAGGAAACGCGGTCGGTTGTCGTTGGCTGTGTAGACGTTGACGCCGTCGCCCTTGGCAGGCTCAAGGTTGCCGTAGATGAAGGACTTGCCGGCGAGCTGCGGAAACGCGGCGACCTTGGTCTTGATGGTGGCCTCGGTGTCCGAGACGAGTTTGGTGGCCTCTGAGCTCTTACCCAAGGCCTGGCCGATGATCGTGGTGGCTTCCTGCCATGGCGTGCCGTACGCGAGTTCGGGCTGTGCCACCACCGGGGCAATTTCAGAGAGCTTCTTATAGTCGGCTTCGGTCAGGCCAGAGTACGCGGCAAGGATGACATCGGGGGCCAGCTTGGCGACTTCCGTGAAATTGATACCGTCTGCCTCGGAGAACTGGACCGGCGCCTTCGGGGTGCCAAAGCCGGCGCCCAACTTCTCGAGCGCGGCGTCCTTCCAGGGAGTGGAGCCCTTGCCGTTGTTGCCCCATTCGTTTTTCGGGACCCCGACGGGCACGACGCCGAGAGCCAAGGCGACGTCGTCGTTGACCCACGAGACGGTCACCACGCGCTGCGGTTGCGACTTGATGGTGGTTTCACCGAAGACGTTCTTGATGGTGATTGGGAACTGACCGCTTGAGGCCGGCGTCGTCGCTGAACTGGCGGTAGTTGAGCCGGTCGAGCAAGCGGTGAGGGACAGCGCGACGGCGGCAACGGCCGCGGTCGCTGCACCTGCGGTCTTCAGCAGGGCTCGGCGTGAGGGGCGGGAAGCCACGGGACTCCTTAGGTAAGTGATGCAAACCTAAGTAAGGCTAGCCTACCCTTCTGATAATTACGAAACGTTTGCGTCGCGTAATTAATTCACGCTCTGCGTGCCCTCAAACGCCCGCTCACCTATCACGGCCAAAACCCCATCGCTCGCTCACCTATAGCGACAAAACGGCGATCGCTCGCTCACCTATAGCGACAAAACGGCGAACGCTCGCTCACCTATGGGAACAAACGGCACGGGAATTTTTGGACACCACCGACGACTTTTGCAAAGATGACAGAGCCGGTTGATTCAACGAACTGGCCAGGGCCGTGAAAGCGGCGAAGATCGAGAGGATGAGCATGCGCACTACACACGTTGGCGCTGCGATGGTTGGCGAGGTGGCCGTTTTGGCCTGCTTTGCAGCCCCCTCTGCGTCGGCCATCCCGCTCGGCGGCCAGGGAAACTAACCCCGCCGTCCCTGCACTAGAAGCACGCTAAGGTTCCTTTGCCGTGCCCTCGGATCGCCAGACGCCAGCGTCCTTGCTCTTCGGAGCCCACACGATCTGAAAGAACTTTGCCGTGCAGAAAATCACCGCTCAACAAATCCGTTCCTCATTCATCAATGCGAGCCGCTCGGAGGCCGCCAAACTCAGCCTCCCGAAGGACTTAGATTCCCTCGACTGGGCCAACCTCGAATTCCTTGGCTGGCGCGACGAAAAGATGCCCATGCGGGGCTACCTCGTCCTCCCGAACGATGATTCCCTCACTGGCATCATGCTGCGCGCACCCGAGGGAGGCTCCGGCAAGAAGCGCTCGGTCCTTTGCGAACTGTGCCGCGACGTGTTTTCCAAGGACGATGTCTATCTTTGGGTTGCCAAGCGCGCGGGCCAATCGGGCCGCGACGGCAACACCGTGGGGACGTTGATCTGTGCAGAATTCGGCTGCTGCGCCAACGTCCGGAAGGAACCCCCGGCGAATGAGATCAATCCGGACCCGGCCGACGTCGTCGTTCGCCAAATCGCCGGGCTGCAGTCCCGGACTGCCCAGTTCCTGGGGCGGGTCCAAGGGAAGTAGCCGCCCGCGTCGGACGCTCGCTCTATCTCTAGTGAGCGAGCGTCCGCCGGAAACCCGACATACGTGAGCGAGCGTCCGCCGGAAACCCGACATACGTGAGCGAGCGTCGGGGCTAGCGGAGCACGATGTCCACGGGGTTGGCTTCGGAACGCCATTCGCCGGGCGCGCCCGGGGCGCCGATGACGGGGGCCGTGAGCACGCCGGAGCGGTTGGTCCGCTTGTCGCGCAGGATTTCCGTGACCGAACCAAGATGCCGGGACAGGTCGATGACGTTTTCGGGGGCCGCCAGCAACAACTGGAAGCCGAACTCGTGCAGGGCCTTGATGCCTGCGCCGGCGAACTCCTCCGACGCGAGGACGAACGCCTCGTCCATCATCACCGTTCCGTACGTTGTGAAACCCTGCTCGGCGATGCCCAATTGGTAGCTCAGGGCCGCCGCCATGATGAACGCAGTGAATCGCTGCCGCTCGCCACCGGACATCGATCCGGTGTCTGCGTGCATGTACACCTCGGTCTTCTTGCCACCCCGCGGGCCTTGGACGGAGCGGTGCTCCTTGCACTGGATGAAGAGGTGCCCGCGGACATCCAGCACCTCGGCTCGCCAGCGCCGGTCCTCGGGGGTCTGCGAACCGAGCCGCTTGACCAGGGTTTCGAGCGACTTGTAACGGTTGGTGAGTTCGACGTCGTCGTCCGCCTCGGGTGAGCCCGCGGCCCCCGAAGCGGCGCCGGCCGCGCGGGACGGCCGCGAGTGGCGCGTCTTCAACGCGTTGTGGATGGCGTCCTTGAACTGCTTCGCAGTGGCGGGCAGCGTCTGTTTGATATCGAGTTCCAGGAAGCTGCCCTCGTGGAAGTTGACCTCGGACAGGATGCCGTTGAGGGGAAGGATGCGGCTCGTGATGGCACGGCGTTCCTCGTCAAGCAAGTGCAGCAAGGTGCTGAACGATTCATGCGTGCGCTGGTTGAAGAACTGCCGGAATTCGGCCTCCTGCGCGGGCAACCCTTCGCTGACGATCTGGTGGTAGCGGGACTCGAACTCCCCCGCGGCGCCGATCGAGGTCCCGTGGTCCGCGGAAATGGCGGTACCCCATTCGCGCACGAATCCTTCGAACATGCGCGTCAGCCGCTCGGCCAACGCCTGCCCGCGCGACTCAGTGGCATGCAGTTCCGCCAAGAGCTTGCTCCGGACTTCGGCAGCCAGGGTGTCGAGTTCATGGAGCTCGCCCACCTCGCCGAATGCGCTGAAGTACGGCTCGAGGGCAGCAACTGTAGCGCCCGACGGCGGCGCCTGGTCCAGGCGGTTGCGCGCAGCATCCAGGAGGGCGTCAGCCGTGGTCATCTGGTGGTCGAGCGTCTTGTATTCGCTCTGCAAAACCGCCGCCGAACCTGTGGAGGACTGGTGCTTTTCGCGTACGGCCTCGATATTTGCACGCAAGGGCTCCAGATCGGCCTGCGCGGCCAAGGCATCCTTGAGCCGCTGCTCGATCTTCGCGAGTTCCTCGGCCGCCACCGCTGCAGAGACCTGTTCCCAGCCACGCTCATCGTCGGCGATGCGACGCAAGGCATCGAGCTGGCGGGTCATGCCTTGGTGCGAATCCTCGCGGCTTTGGGCGAGTTCGGCGGCCTTCAGAAGCTCGTTCTCGAGCTCGCCGACCTTCGCGGCCACGAGCTCCAGCTTGGAAGCGTTGTCGAAACCGAGAACATAGTCTTGCCGGCTCGTGAAACGATCGTCCTTCTCCACTGTGTGCCTGTTGCGCTTGACCACTCCGCCCAGGCTCAGGCCTTTGTCCAACTTCGCGAGCTCGTCCGGGTCTTCCACGCACGGGTACGCGAAATCGAGGGCGATCCGCTCGCGGATCCACTCTCCGGCGTCGGCGTTCGCCCCCAAGGTGAGGATGTTCAGCTTCGTGAGCAAATCGCCGTCGGACACGTCCTCCACAGCCAAGGCCCCGCCCGCGAGCGGTTTGGACACGTCCACTGCCCGCAGCGCGCCGCGGACCGTGTTGTCGTTCAGGTAGCGCGTGACGGCGGCGAAGTGCTCTCCGGGAACAAGCAGCGTCGTGGCGAGGTTCCGTAAAGCACGCTCGGCCGCGGGCCGCCACTGTTCCTCCCCCTCGGCGAGGTCTATCAGCTCGCCTCCAAAGGGCATCCGGTCCTCGGGAACGCCAGTGGCTGCCGCGATTGCGGCGCGGTTTTCAATGCTCGACGGCGGCAGCAGGGACTTGCGCGTCTTCAACGAGACGAGCTCCTGCTGGGCTGCGGCGAGTTCGCGTTTCTTGGTGGCGTGGCCGTCGAAAGCTTCGAAGCGGAGTTCCCGCAGCGCTTCCGAATCGTCCTTGAGTTCGGCGGAGCGGCTCGCTGCCTGCTCGTGGGCCTGCTCCCAACCCTCAGCCGTCCACTCAAGGTTGAGTCCGGCGTCGGCCAATGCTTGGCGTGCCGCCTCCTCCACCTGCTGGCGAAGCTTGAGGCCGACCCGGGCATTTTCGAGCGACTGCTCGATCGCCGAAATCGCGTTACCGCCCTGGTTGTTGTAATCCGACTCGAGCTGGCGAAGCTCCTTGGCGAGCGCGTCCCGGACGCCCCGCTCGGCGCTGAGCTCCTTGGCTTTCGCCTGGGCAAGGTCCTTGAAACGGGCCAAAGTCTTGGCATGGACCGTGACCGAGAGCTGCTGCTTGTAGGCGTCGAATTCCTCGCCGCTGAGCTCCCGGAGCCGGTTGGCTTCCAGCAACGACTGGGCATACTCCTTGTTCATCCCAGGGACGGGGGCGAGCTGGTCGCGCTGCTGGCGCACGTCCTCCAGCCGCTGCCTGATGGACATGAGGTTGCTGAATTCCTCGACGACGTCGTCCGCAGCAGTGAGCGTCGCGGGCGCGTCGAGCACCTGGTCGCGGAAGAACGTGTTGACGCTGCCGCCGAGCCCCTTGCCGGCCTGGATCACCCGCAAAAGCGGAAGCGCCTGGTCCGAGTTGATGCCGAGAAGCCGCCGGAAACGCTCCGCAAAGGCCTTGTGCACATCGAAGATCTGGGCGTCCGGGAAGATTGTCTCCAGCGCGCCCTTGGTGAAGCGCTTCTCCGCGATGCCCTCAATCGCGCCGAGATCCAGGGGCTTGTTGTCAATCACATAGAACCGGCCGACGCTGGACTCCGTGCCGTTCTTGGGCAGGTCGAAGAGGGCCGAGATCGTCACCTTGGTGCCGGCAGCGTTGTCGAACGTCAGCGCGACGGCGGACCACGTGGCACCGGGGCGCTGGAAGGCACTCGCCGAACCCTCGCCCACGGCCTTGTCGCCCACTTTTCCACGCATGTACGTGAACGTGGTCCTCTTGTCCTCCACAGCCCCGCCGGCCCGCTGCGCCGCAGCCTCATTGGAGCGCGGACGGGCATCGAAGACACGCAGCATGGCATCGAACAACGTGGACTTGCCGACGCCTGAGTTGCCTGTCAGCAGGGTGCCGTTGCGGTCCACGTGCATCGTGTGGGCGCCGTGGAACGTGCCCCAATTGACCACCTGGACCAAGGCGAGGCGCATCTGGCCCGGGTTGGTGAGTTCGCCGATCGGAAGCATCGTCGCAATGGTCACTTGGCTGCCTCCTTGGTTTCGTCAGTTGCGTCAAGTGTCGTTGCGTCAGTTGTGGTCGCCTTTGCCTCCGCGGTGGATGCGTCACCACTGCTGTCGGTCACCACGTCGTCCTCTTCCCCGGTGTCGGACTCAGCGTCGTCGTTGGAGTTGGGGTCGTCCGTTTCCGTTAGTTCGATGAGGGGTTCAGTGCCTGATTCGTCGGCTGCTACCGCGATCAGTGCCTCGATTTGGGCCGGGATGTCGCCGATGTTTTCGAAGGGGAGGGCTAGCGGGAGGGCCTTGGAGATCGCGAACGTGTCTTCGATGCCCGTGGGCAGGAGGAGTTGGCGGGCCAGGAGCTTCGTGATGGTGCGGTTCACGACGTCGGTGTCGCGGAGGGCGTCTTGTTGGCCGGATGGCTGGTAGTGCGCCACGAGTTCGGCGATTTCTTCGCGGGTGATCACAGGCTCGGTCTGGGCAGTGACGTGGCGGTCGAGAAGGAGCCTCAGGCGCAGAAGCACGATGGTTTCGACCCGGCTCAACGCACGTTGCTGACGAAGGATGCTCGAGCGGGTGCTTCCTCCGATGGCTTCTGGATCGACGGGACGGAGCACCGCGATCTTGCGTTCGTGGTCCAGTTGCAGGTTCAGGAAAAGCTCGGAAAGCCGGCTGCGGAGGATCACTTGGTTGTCCAGAAGGGTGGTCCAGAGCTTTTCGTCGCGGCCGCCGTCGACATACGGACCCTTGAGCAGCCGCACGAGAGCCTGGCGGACCTTCATAGGCAGCACGCCGGTGTCGCCCGGGAACAACGCCGCGCCGTCTACGAATGTGTCGCGCGGCGTGACGCGGAAGGGATCGGAGTGGACATGCTGCGCTATGTCCACTCTTTGTTCCGAAGAGGGGGCATGCTCGGTGGGGTGGGCGTCAGTCATCGGAATCCTTAGTCAGGGTCACGAGCGGCAGGTACGCGGTGCGTGTGCTGCCATCGATTTGTTCGAAGTCGATGTTTTCCCAGGTGGCCCGGTCGAACGCCGCACCACCATGCAGCGCTTCGGACAGAAGGGCCCGGACGGTGTTGATGTGCCGTTCACCCTCCGGGAGGTTCGCCCAGGCCTCTGCCAGTGTGGCTGCGCCCGCCATGGCGGAGCGGACGACGTCGGGCCTTGCCTTCGCGGAGCGAAGTGAACGCACGCGGTCCGAATCGCTGAAGGCGATGGGGTCGGCGAGCTTTGGCGGCGCCGCGAACTCATCCGGGTCGAAGAGCTTGACCATGGCGAGGGATTCGAATCCCGCATTGAACAACACCGGGCCTCGGACCAGGCCGGGACGGTCGCGCTCGTACGGCATCGAGCGGATAGCCTGTTCGGCTTCGCGCAAGACCTGCCGGAGCCGGACGGACTGGCGGATATCGTCGCTTTGGATGTAGTTGTTGAGGCTCTCCGAAAGCCGGCCGTAGATGCGCTGGATCTGGCTGTGCTGCGTGCGCAGTTCCGCCACGAGGTTCTTGAGGGTTTCCCTGTCCTCATGGCTGAGGTCATCCGCGAATTGGCGGCTCAGCACGTCGCCGATCGCCGAACGGAAGCGCAACTGTTGCTGCGGGTCCTCAAGGAACGCCGTGAAGGAACGGAAGGTACGGCCTTCGGGGCTCTGCCGCAAGCGTTTGTCCGCCTCCAGGACCTGCGCCATCGTTGCACCCTTGCTGAGCGACTCCTCGATGATCTGGTTGCGGAGCTCGCCTACCAGTTCTTCGATGCGGTCACGCATCTTCTTGTAATCGGCAGGCAGGCTCGCCGCAAGGTCCAGGATGTTCCCGGCTGCTTCGACGGCTTCCTCATCATCCAAGAGACCGTCGAAGTCGCCGGAACTGATGTCTTCGATCAGCTGCTGGCGCTCCTGGATCTCCTCTTCAAGGGATTCCAAACGGGCGCTCTGGTCCGGGTTCGTCTCGTTGGCGAGCTTTTCGACGTCGCCCAGCAACGTCCCGAGCCTGGAACCGTTGAGCGTGGAACGTTCGCTGGAGAGGCTGTCCAGGAATGCCAGGACTCTTGCGGCGGCCTCGGTGATTTCGTAGACGATCTGGCCGGACTGGCTGCGTCGGGTCAGGAACTGCTTTCGGGTCCATTCGTCCGCAAAGGCCTTGCCGCTCCCCTGCCCGCCCAGCCCGGGATCCTGCCTGCGGAGCTGCTCGAGGAAAGCGTCGACGTCGGCATGGAACTCTTCGAGCGGCAGCTGCGGTTTCGTTCGGGTGAAGGATGCCTGGAGCACCGCGATGACCCAGGGCGCCGAGCGCGTGAGGGCCCAGGCGGGGCCTTTGGTCAGGAGTTCGAGATCCCTGAGCCGCGCACTGATGGCGTCGGCTGAGGACATTGCTGAGCGGGACACTTACTCTCCTTCAGCTGCCGCGGAACCTTCTGGCAGCGGAAATCCCGAAAACTGCCCCGTACAAGGTTAACGCAGGGTGCGCCGCAACCCTTCCGTGATCTACCTCCCGGTAGGGTTTCGATCGCGTATCAACAGTCCCGACGCCGGTGTCGTTGCTAGCTGAACCGACGACGCCGCCCCTAATGTCGACACCAACGACGTCGACGCTCCGACGTCGGCTTTGGCAGCGTTGCGGAGGGGACCCAATGCAGTTCGACTTGACGACCTTAGACACCAGCACTTATGTCTTCGCGGGAACACTAATCCTTGGCCTGGTTCTGGCAGCCTTCATCGCGGTAGCCGCAATGGCCGCACTTGCGTTGCTCGGCGCCGGAAGCCTCGCCTGGTACACCGTGAAGAACGTGCTGGGCGGGCTGGTCCACGGCATCAATTTTGCGTGGGACCAGCTGGTCCACCAGGCCGGAAAAGTGGAACTGCCAGTGGAATTCCCGTCCCAGACCGCCCCTAGCACAGGTACCTACCCGCGAGTAGCATTGAGGGACAGCTGAAGGGTCCACCACCCGAGGCGGATCCTGGGCTCGAAACCGGCACAACCGGCAAGAGGAGTGCTCCCATGACCTCCGCCACTGACAACAAGAGCAACGGCGTCACGGCCGCAGAAGCCCGCGCAGTCGCCGAGGCCGCCCGCGACACCGAATGGAACCGCCCCAGTTTCGCCAAGGGGCTGTATTTGGGAGACTTCGATCTGGGGCTGATCCATCCTTGGCCCCAGGCAAGAGCCGACGACGTCGAGCGCGGCGAAGAGTTCATGGCGAAGCTGACGGAGTTCTGCGGCACCATGTCCGGCCGAGCCATCGAACGCGATGCCAAGATCCCGGACGAATACCTCGCTGGCCTCACCGGGTTGGGCGTTTTCGGCATGAAGATTCCGCGCGAGTACGGCGGCTTGGGCCTCTCGCTGGTCTACTACGGCAGGGCGTTGGCGCTGTTGGGATCAGTCCATCCGAGCCTTGGCGCGTTGCTCTCGGCGCACCAGTCCATCGGCGTCCCGGAGCCGGTCAAAGTGTTCGGCACGCCCGAACAAAAACAGGAGTACTTGCCGCGTTGCGCCGCCGGCGCCATCACGGCGTTCCTGCTGACAGAGCCCGACGTCGGCAGCGACCCCGCCCGGATGGGCTGCACCGCAGTGCCAAGCGACGACGGCGAGTCCTACCTTTTGGACGGCGTCAAACTTTGGACCACCAACGGCGTGATCGCCGAATTGGTAGTGGTCATGGCGGTTGTCCCTGCCCGCACAGCCCCCGACGGGACGGCACTCAAAGGCGGGATCACGGCGTTCGTCGTGGAAATGGACTCACCCGGCATCACGGTGGAGAACCGCAACGCCTTCATGGGCCTGCGCGGCATCGAGAACGGCGTGACACGGTTCCACCAAGTCCGCGTACCTGCAGCCAACCGGCTGGGCCGCGAAGGCCAGGGACTCAAGATCGCGCTCACCACACTCAACACTGGCCGGCTTTCCATCCCCGGCCTTTGCGTGGCGGCGGGTAAGTGGTCGTTGAAGATCGCCCGCGAATGGTCCAACGCCCGCACCCAAT
This sequence comes from Arthrobacter sp. efr-133-TYG-120, assembly GCF_030209785.1. Lineage (NCBI taxonomy): Bacteria > Bacillati > Actinomycetota > Actinomycetes > Micrococcales > Micrococcaceae > Arthrobacter > Arthrobacter sp. efr-133-TYG-120. The sequence goes on along the minus strand of NZ_JARVRI010000049.1, from coordinate 31,924 downwards.
GGGGCCGTCCGGTCGGAAAACATGAGGCCGTCGGCAAGAAGATCGCGTTCATCGCCGCCACCACCTTTGCCCTTGAAGCCGTTTTCGAACTGTCCGCCGAGATGGCCGACGCCGGCCAGAAGGATGTGCGGATCGAGGCTGCGCTGGCCAAACTTTGGTCCACTGAACTGAGCTACACGGTGGCTGATGAGTTGGTCCAAATCCGGGGTGGCCGCGGGTTTGAGACGGCGGATTCCCTGGAGGCCCGTGGAGAACGCGCGGTGGCCGCCGAGCAGTTGCTGAGGGACATGCGCATCAACCGGATCTTCGAAGGCTCGTCCGAAATCATGCGCCTGCTCATCGCCCGCGAAGCCGTCGATGCCCACCTTTCGGCCGCGGGCGAGCTCGCCTCCGCGGACGCAACCCTGCAGGAGAAGGCGCGTGCCGCCGTCGGCGCCTCAGGTTTCTACGCCAAATGGCTCCCTAAACTGGTGGCCGGAGCCGGCATGGACCCCCGGTCCTACAGCGAGTTCGGGCGCCTCGCGAAGCAACTGAGGTATGTGGAACGGGCTTCGCGCCGGCTCGCCCGGCAGACTTTCTACGGCATGGGCCGCTGGCAGGCAAGGCTCGAATACAAACAAGCGTTCCTCGGCAGGATCGTGGATATCGGGGCCGAGTTGTTTGCCATGGCAGCGTGCTGCTCACGGGCCGAGATGCTGCTGCAGACCGCACCGGAGCAAGGCGCGGCGGCGTACGAGCTCGCCGAGGCCTACTGCGAGCAGGCCCGGATTCGCGTGGACGGATACTTCGATCAGTTGTGGCGGAACACCGACGACGTCGATCATGAGTTGTCCTCGAACGTCCTCGCCGGCGACTATGCATGGCTTGAGGCCGGAATCCTTGACCAATCCGAAGGAACGGGTCCGTGGATCGCCGATGCCACCCCGGGCGCCTCGTCCAAGGAGAGCCTGCACCGGAAGTACCGCTGAGGCTGATGCCGATCGACGCGGCTAGCCGACATCGCCGTCGAGGTAGTACCAGCGCCGGTGGATCCGCAGGAAGCGGCTGTTTTCGCGCTGGACTCCGCGTTCGCCGTCGGAACGGTAATGTGCTGCGAAACGGTAATGTGCTGCGAACTCGACCGTCCCTTCGGTGTCCAAGGGGCCGCCTTGGCGCGTGGCCAGGATGTCCAGCCTGCGCCATTCAATGTCCGGGTCCAGGTCCAGCGCGGCAGGCCTGGTGTCCGGGTGCCACGTGCGCAGAAGGTAATCGCTGTCAAGGACAACAAAGGCGGAGTAGCGCGAACGCATGAGCTGTTCCGCCGTGGGCGCGTCAGCGTCTCCGCGATGGAAGCGTCCGCAGCACTCGGTGTACTGCTCTCCGGACAAACAGGGGCAAGCGCCTAGTCGTAGGCGGGCCGGATCGAGTGGCATTGAAGCCCTATCTTGAAGAGAAGGTGAGAGCTAGGCAACAAATTCTGTCACAGCAGATAACAGCTTCGAAACAACCTCGGCGAGCCGGAGTTTGGCGGATGATTCCTTAAGATTTCGCCCTTAGGCTAGATGACATGCCCGCAGACCTTCGGTTGCGGCGTCCACCCCACAACTCTGGCTCGAGGAGGCTACGTGGAGGATCCAACAACACTTGGCCTCAATCTGACTTTTTTTGGAACGCTCGGGCTGGCTTTGTTGATGTCCATTGGTTTGGGCTTCCTGATGGTTGTCACTTTGGTGCTGGCCGGCGTCGCGAAGCTGGTTTGGATCATCCTGCTCGCGATGGTCGGGATCTTCCCGAAACGCGATGCCGTACCGGTTGTGCACTTGCCACCAAGGCCTCGACGTGCCCCCGTCCCGCCGTCGGATTCCGAGGAACCGACCTCGGCGGACGACGGCTTGCTGGGCGCAGGGCCGTCCGTTCCTCGGGAACCGCGTCCTGGGTTTGCTGGGACCACCAAGCTACTGTGGTCGGCGTCGTGGTCAGCCGTCCGGAACGTCCCTTGGAAGTCGCTGGTCAACCCACGGACGTGGCCCAAGCCTGCCCAGATCAAGGACGGTATCGCAGCCACAGCCACAACCCAGGCGAAGGAACATCCTTTTGTGGTCGCGATAAAGCAGGATCCTCCGGTCCTGAACAGCCAGTGGGCTGCCGCCGTCGCCGAGGCCGATGCCCGGGCTGCAGCACGCGACGCTGAACGGGCCGCGGAAGCGTCAGCTTCGGACCCGGAACCGCCGGCTTCCGACGAACCCGTTGAAGGGAACGTGGCGGAATCGTCGGGGACTGGCACGCCGGTCCGCGAACACCGGGGAGAACCACATGGCGGCAAACCCGTATCTTCCGGCCGTGTGACGGCCTCAGCAGGGTCCCGCCCCCGGGCCTAGCGCCCCGCAGTGCCCGCCTGACCCAATCCTCAGTGCCCGGCCGACCCAACTGACTAGCATTTGTTGTCGTTTTGGAGGCTCATAACGACAACAACTGCGGGGTCAGTTGGGGCCACGACCAAGCTCACGCGGCCAATTGCCGGAACCCGGCCCCGTGGTAGATGAGGGGCTCGGCGTCGTGGTTGATCTCCACGGACTTCACTTCGAGGACGACGATCGCGTGGTCACCCGCCGGGGTTTCTGAGACCACTTCGCATTCAAGCACCAGCGCTGCGCCGTCGATCAACACCGCCCCGGCGTCGCTCGTTGAGGTCGCCAGGCCAGCGAATCGGTCCTGGGTCCGCGAGGAGAGCTGCAGGCACACGGCTTCCTGGCCCTGGGCCAAGATGGAAACACCCAGTCGAGGGGCGCGCCGGAGCTTGGGCCACGTGGTGGAGGAGTTCTGCACCGCAAACATGACCAGCGGTGGTTCGAGCGAGACTCCCACTGTGAAGCTCGATGCCACCAGGGCCTCCGGCGCGAAGCCGACCATGGCACTGAAGGCCGCCACGCCTGACGGAAATTGCGCGAATGCCTGCTTGATCGAAGCGGCTCCATCCACCGTTGCCTGGGTCATGGCGGGTTCCTTTCTCTGTAGTTTCGTGCCTGCCTTTCTACTAATTCACTCGGGGCCGATAACGGCAATATTTGTGTATTCGCGTGTCGAATGAAGTCAATTCATAATTCGTCATACCTTGTTTCATTACCCCGCAATACGAAAAGCGAAGAATTTGTACGTTTTTCGAGTGTCCCGGGGCACGACATGTGTAGCGTCGTGTCAATCCATTGCACAGCCTTGATTCTTCACGGAGGAAGCCGGAGATGAGCCTCAGCGAGCTTCGAACCCTGGGACGCACAGGTGCCCTGATCAGCCCCCTTACCCTGGGAACCCTCAACCTTGGGACGGGTTCGGCGCCCACGGGCGCAGAGGAAAGCGTCCGCATCATCCATTCGGCCCTCGACGCCGGCATCACCAGCGTCGATACCGCGGACATCTATTCGCAGGGCGAGGCGGAAGCCATTGTGGGCCGGGCCCTCCACGGCAGGCGGGATGATGTTTTCCTTTCCACCAAGTTCCACGGACAAATGGGGCCGAATCCCGCGCATGCAGGCAATTCCCGGCGCTGGATCATGAAGGCCGTGGAAGGCAGCCTGAACCGCTTGCAGACGGACAGGATCGACCTTTACCAGGCACACCGTCCGGACTACAACACCGACGTCCTGGAAACCATCACGGCCCTCAACGACCTCATCCGGCAGGGCAAGATTCTCTACTACGGAACGTCGGTGTTCACGCCGTCGCAGCTTGTGGAGGCACAGTGGATCGCCACCACCAACCACCTCATACCGCCAGTGGTGGATCAGGTGCCCTATTCCTTGTTGGTCCGCGCGAATGAGCGCGACGTCTTTGCAATCACGCAGCAGTACAACCTTGGCGTGCTCAGCTATGGACCGCTCGACGGCGGCTGGCTCTCCGGGAACTACCGCGTGGGAGTCCCCCAGCCCGCAAGCTCCCGCGCGTCGGCCGTTCCCGGGCGCTTCGACGTCTCTGCACCTTTCAACAGGAACAAACTCCTGGCGGCCGATGCCTTGGGCCGTGTCGCCGAACGGCATGGGCTCACCCTCATCCAGCTTGCTGTCGCCTTTGCCCTGAACCATCCGGCCGTCAGCAGCGTGGTTATCGGTCCGCGCACGGAGGACCATCTGGTCGACTACCTCAAGGCCGCGGATGTTGTCCTCAACGAAGCCGTGCTGGATGCCATAGACGAGATCGTGGCGCCCGGTACCAACTTCCTGGAGCGCGACGCAGGTACCGTTGTCCCCCACCTTGAATACGCGGAACTTCGACGCCGGTAACCGGCTTCGCGTTGGAGCCGCCGGTTCGCGCGCCGACTATACTCGTTCGCAATCATGACTAGCCTTCCGACTTCCGCCCAAACATCAAAAACCGGCAATGTGCGCATTGATGCCTGGCTCTGGGCGATCCGCGCTTACAAGACCCGTTCCGCTGCCACAACCGCTTGCCGGGCGGGGCATGTGCGAATCAACGGGAACCCGGTCAAGGCTTCACAGTCCGTGATTATCGGCGACACAATCCGCGTACGGCAGCCCGGCTTCGAGCGCATCCTTGAGGTCCGCAGGCTCATTGCGAAAAGGGTAGGGGCCGAAGCAGCGTCCCATTGCTTCACCGACCACACACCGGAGCGTCCCGCCGCGCCCGCCCTCGGGCTGCCGCAGCGCGATCGCGGCGCGGGACGGCCCACCAAGAAGGACCGGCGCGACATGCAGAAGCTCAAGGGACAGTAGCCCTCCCGACAGGCGGGGCGGGAGGCTCACTGTTCGGCCCGTCGTCGGGCAGTTTTGTCCCTCGGCTCTGCAGGAGCGTGAGCGCCGCGTAAAGCGACGGCGTAAAGTGGCAAGGGACGCCGATTCTGGACGCCGCGCTGCCGAAGGAGAGAACGTGACCATTGACTGGGACGAAAAACGGGCCTTGCTACAGGAGCCCAACATTGCTGCCGTGACGCAGCTGTGCGACGAACTGATGGCCAAACGGCCCGGTTCCACCGTGCCTTACATCGATCCGGTGCATGACGAAGATGAGTGCCGGATCGTCACCCTCCAGACCAGCCCCGGGCGGGCCCCCACCTCGGGTTTCGTATCGCACCTCAACGACGACGACGCCGCCCGACGTGCGCAGCTGATCTATGACTCGGCCGACTTGGACGTCCGCTACGTCATGCCGTGGAACTGCTACCCCTGGGTCCGCGACCCCGAACTGCCGCCGGCACTGAGCGCACAGGAGAAGACCGACGGTCTCCGTCCGTTCCGCCAGTTCCTCAAGATCAACAAGAGAGTCTCCGCCGTCGTCGCTCACGGCGCGGAGGCCGCCGCTTTCCTGGCACTGTTCGAGAAGACGTACCACTCGCCGCTCCGGCAGCACGGGATCAAGGTCTACAAGGCAAGCGCGCTCGGTGGACGGGCGTTTGCCTTGTCCGAGGCGAAGCAGCAGGAACTCCTGGCAAAGAACATCGAAACTTACCGGGACGCCATGCAGAGGGCGGGCATCCAGCACCTGTAGGGAAGCGCTTAGGACCCCACGACGGCGCGAAGGACTTCCCTTGCGGTATCTTCCCATCGCGGCAACTCCCCGCTGGCTGCCTCGGCCGCTGACTGCCATCGCTTCCGCAGGGCAGCGTCGCCCAGCCATCTCCGAAGGATGTTCTCCAGCGATCCGATTCCCGCGGTGAGATCGATGGCTTCACCGGCACCGTGGGCTCCGAGCGCTCCGACGGCTCCGGTTCCCTTTCGGACCACTACCGGTATGCCGTGCGCCAGGGACTCCTGGACCACCATGCCGAAGGACTCCGAGTGTGAGATCAACAGACTGAGGTCAGCCCGGTTCCACTGGTCCTCCAGGGCCGGGCCGGAGAGCTCGCCTGTTGTTTCCACCCGTTTTTCCAGCCCATTCCGGAGGATGCGTTCCTGCACGGCTGCGGCGTACGAGGGGTCTGCTTTTGTGGAGCCAACAAGCGCCGCTGTCCACGCCAAGTCCTTGATCCGTGCCAACGCGTCGACGAATAGGATCTGGTCCTTATTGGGGAGCAGCACGCCCACCATGATGAAATGCGGTGCCGCCCCAGCGTCTCGCGAACTCGGGCGTGTTTTCGATGGGAGATCTACCCCGGGGATCGCCAAGTGCACGTTGCCCAGGCCTAGGGTTCTGGCCGCTTCGGCAGTCCGGGAACCAGTGCAGAGAAGACCTGTTGCAGCGCGCAGCGCGCTCGTTTCCACTGGCTCCTCCCCGGAAGGGGGCATGTGGAGCAGCACCCAGACGCGGCACCCGGCAGCGGTTGCGGTCTCGATTTCCGCGGGTGCACCCGAGGCAATCAGGCCGTCGACAACGTAAATGGCCGGTTCCCCTCCGGCAAGTGCAGCTGCAAAGCGGTTCCGGTCTCCGGCACTCCCCGAAGGCCAGCCGCCGTCGAGCTTGCAGACCGAGACCTCCGCGCCCAGGCCCCGAAGGGCTGCAGCCAGCTTCGCGTTGTAGATGTTTCCCCCGGAACGATGGCGCACATTCGCGGGCAAAATCATGCGGATCTTGTCCAAGGGCTACTCCCCTCCATAGAGCCGGTTGTTTGGCCTCGCAGTCCTCAGACCATGGTGCTGAGCATATAACCCGGGCGGGTGGTAGGTGAACTGCACATCCGGCGCGGGGCATCGGCGGTAGATTGTGGGCATGGGACAGACTTCTTCAGACCGCCGGGACGTGTTCGCTGATTGGATCTTGAGTGTCGCGGAGTTCACCCACGCACACTGGTTCTTCGGCAACCTCTATGAGGCCATCGTCAAAATCCCGGACCGGGTCGCGTCCTCGGAAGCGAGCAGGGAACTCCCTCGAACCCCCTTCGGAGCGGGAAGCCCCGGGCGCTATTACGCGCCGATCGCGCCTCTCAGCGCCCCTGCCGCCGTCGCTGCCCTGGTCGCCGGGTGGAAGCATTCCGACAATCGGGCTTGGCTGATGGTGGGCGCAGCCAGCTCCGCCACGGGGGCAGCAGCTACGGCGTACCTGCTTCGGTCAATCAACCCCAAGCTTTTCTTCAGCCCCTATCCGCTCGAAGAGACTCGCCGCAAGCCCCTGTTGAAGCGGTGGTACAGGGTCCACGCCCTCAGGCTCACGGCCAGCGCGATTGCGCTGGCCGCCATCCACCATGCCAGAACGATCCGGCTGAGAAGTCACGGATAAGAATCCGCCGTGGGCGCCGACAAAGATGCGGCGTACAATATTCTGTACGCAACTCAAGGAGATCACCATGCGCACACTCAGCTACTCGGAATCTCGAGCCCACTACAAGGAAACTCTCGACGCCGTCACGAATGACCGCGAAGAAGTAATCATTACCCGGCCAGGCAAGGAAGACGTCGTCATGGTTTCGCGTGATGACTACGAGTCCCTCCGTGAGACCGCTTACTTACTGCGCAGTCCAACCAACGCGCAAAGGATCCTGTCGTCCATCGAGGAACTGGAAGCTGGCCGAGGCGTGACCCGGGATATCGTTGAATGAGGCTGATCTGGTCCTCAGCGGCGTGGGACGACTACGTTTGGTGGCAATCCCAAGATCGCAAGACGCTAAAGAGAATCAACGGGTTGCTACAGGACATAGCCCGGCACGGCAATGAGGGCATCGGCAAGCCTGAACCCCTGAAACATGGTTTCCACGGGTATTGGTCACGGCGCATCACGGACGAACATCGCCTGGTGTACAAGTTCGTCGAAACTGACGATGGCGTCGAAGTGCTTATCGCCGCTTGCAGGTACCACTACGGCAATTGAGGGAAATGCTGGCGGTTCCTGATCCGCGATTCGCCGAAGTCAACTCCCACCTGGCCAATCTCCCACGGTCCGCGGCCCCTGTGCAATGGCCTGCCCACAGCCACATGGGGTACCCAGCGAGGCGAGCGGAATCCAAGGGCAGGGGAGCTGAGGATGAAGTCGTCGATGTTGTCGACAAGCAGTTCATCCAGGAGTTCATGAAGCGCGTGTACAAGGGAGACCTGAAAGTCATGCACCGAGGCGGGCACATCTACTTCCAGTCCGCACACTCCGCCGCCGCCCAGGACGATCAGGCTTTCGGCGCTGCCGGAGAAGGCCTCCAGTACGGGCAGTGCCTCAAGCCACGCGACGGTCCTGAGCATGGCCGAATCGGCGCGGGTGTTGCCTTTGGTCCAATCAGCCACGTCCCGGCAGAAGTCATCCAGGACGCCCAAGTGCAATAGCGTCATGTGCAATCCCCGCTGCCTGCGCAAGGCAAACACGTACCGCGACAACTCCTCATAGTCCGCAGGCCCTGCCCCGACACCGAGGACCGGCACCTCCACTGTGATGGGCGGTGCTGTCTGTGTCGTTGAATCCCATCCCCCGCGCGGACGGTTGGCCATGGGAGTAATTATGCTCCCAACATTGACACCGCCCTGTGACCCGTGCCATATTCGTAGAGTGAACCTGTCAGACAGCCGGACAGCCGGACAGGCCGCCACTGGACAGCCAGCCGTCAGCCAGAAAGCTGCAGCTGGCCAGCGCACCGCCACAAGCGGCGCCGTCCCCCGGCCGGCCCAAGGAGCCCAAGGAGCCCAGCCAGCCAGCCCCCGGCCCCTCGCCCGCTTCAGTGCAGCGGAAGCTGTGTTCAGCGCCATCCGCCAGGACATTGAAAACGGAGCCGTGCAAGTGGGGGCCAAACTCAGCTCCGAAGCCACCCTGGCAACGCAATACGGGGTGAGCCGCTCGGTCATCCGTGAGGCGCTCCGCTCCTGCACTGCGCTGGGACTGACGGTCACCAAGACCGGCAGAGGCACGTTCGTCGTCGCGGACAGGGTGGCCAACGACCTCACACTCGGCCAGTACTCGGCACGGGACCTCAACGAGGCCCGCCCCCATATCGAAGTACCGGCAGCCGGCCTGGCTGCGAAACGCCGCAGCCCGGAAGAACTTGAGCACCTCAAGGAAATTGTCGATTCAATGGCAGCCGAGACCGACCCTGAGACCTGGGTCAGCCTCGACGCCAGTTTCCATTCTGCCATCGCCCGCGCAAGCGGCAACAAGGTCTTCGAAAGCGTTGTCGCAGACATCCGCGAAGCCCTAGCCCATCAATCCGAAACCTTGAACATGGTGGCCGACCGCCAGCATGTTTCAGACGATGAACACCTCCGCATCGTCGAAGCCATTGAAGCCGGCGACTCCCCAGCCGCCGAAGCCGCCATGGCCGACCATCTCAGCGCCGTCAGCGTTGCGTTGGACACCATCCTCAGCAAATGATCCACCAACTGAAGGAAGTCATGCCCACCCCGCATGCAACGCGCACCGCTATGCCCGCAACCACCCCGGCAGGGACGATTCCGCCAACCCCGCGCCACGTCCCCCTCGCGGAACAGACCCGCGACGGCCTGGTCGAGAGCGTCCACTACGGCTCCCTGATCGCAGTAGGGCCTGACGGTGAAACACTCCTCCAAGCGGGCGATCCCGACGCCGCGTTCTACCCGCGGTCCTCCCTCAAACCGCTGCAGGCGGTCGCCATGGTCCGTGCGGGACTCAAGCTTCCGGAGAACCTCCTCGCCCTCACCGCCGCAAGCCACTCCGGCGCCGCGATGCACCTCGACGGTGCCGCACGCATCCTCGAAATGCACGGCCTGGACAAAAGCGCGTTGGAAAACAGCACCGACCTTCCCTACGGCATCGCCGAGCGCGAAGCATGGCTCCGCAGCGGCGGCGAGCCCACCCAGCTCGCACAGAACTGTTCCGGCAAGCACGCATCCATGGCCGCCACGTGCGTCATCAACGGCTGGCCGGTCCAGGGTTACCTGCACCCCGAGCATCCCCTCCAAGTGCTCGTGAAGGACACCATCACCGAACTCACGGGGGAAGACGCGTTGGCAGTCAGCACCGACGGTTGCGGCACCCCGCTCTTCGCCCACAGCCTGCACGGCATGGCCCGGGCCTATGGCCGCATGGCGGCGGCGGACAGCACGGAAGCGGAAGGCCAAGTAGCCCACGCGATGCGCGCCTTCCCGGAGATGGTGGCCGGCGAGGGGCGCGACGTCACAGCGATCATGCGTACAGTACCCGGGTTGCTCGCCAAGGACGGCTTCGAAGGCCTCCAGCTCATCGGCCTGCGGAACGGCACAGGCATCGCCATCAAGATTTCCGACGGCGCCGACCGCGCCCGCATGCCCGTCACCGTCCGCGTCCTTGAGGAACTAGGGCTCGACGGCGGCCAGCTCGCCACGCTCGCCAGCCCGCGTGTGTTGGGCGGCGGCCACCCTGTTGGCGTGCTCCGTGCCGCGAACTTCCTTGCATCCAACTGACGCAGCCAAACAAGCACAAAGACCAAAGGACAGCAATGACTTCTGCCGTGCCCACCACGACAATTCCAGGGTTCCGCTCGGAACACGATCTCCTCGGTGACCGCGACGTCCCTGCTGATGCCTACTGGGGCGTGCACACGCTGCGTGCCATCGAGAACTTCCCCATCACCGGCCATCCCTTGGCCAGCAACGCCAACCTCGTCAAGGGCCTCGCCGCGGTCAAGCTCGCCGCTGCCCGCACCAACCGCGAACTCGGTCTCCTCGACGACGAACGGGCCGACGCCATCGAACAAGCCTGCCAGGACATCCTGGACGGCAAGCTCCACGAGCAGTTCATGGTGGACGTTATCCAAGGCGGTGCCGGCACCAGCTCCAACATGAACGCCAACGAGGTCATTGCCAACCGGGCCCTTGAAATCCTTGGCCACCCCAAAGGCGACTACGCCAGGCTGCACCCGAACGACCACGTCAACCTGAGCCAGTCCACCAACGACGTCTACCCCACCGCCGTCAACCTGGCCACCATTTTCTCGGTCCAGGGCCTTCTCGAGGCTCTTCAGGAACTCCAGGTCGCCTTCGCGGAGAAGGGCCAGGAATTCCGCACGGTGGTCAAGATGGGCCGCACGCAGTTGCAGGACGCCGTCCCCATGACCCTCGGCCAGGAATTCGGCGGCTACGCAGTGACCGTGGGCGAGGACCGGGCTCGACTGGCCGAGTCCCAGCTGCTCATCCACGAGATCAACCTCGGCGCAACCGCCATCGGGACCGGCCTGAACGCTCCCGTTGGATACGCCGCAGCGGCCTGCAGGCACTTGGCCGAGATCACCGGCCTGCCGCTGGTCACCTCGGTGGACCTCATCGAGGCCACCCAGGACGTAGGCGCGTTCGTCCACCTCTCCGGTGTGCTCAAGCGCGTCGCCGTCAAGCTTTCCAAGATTTGCAACGATCTCCGCTTGCTGTCCTCCGGACCGCGTGCGGGACTGGGCGAGATCAACCTCCCGGCTGTGCAGTCGGGATCGTCCATCATGCCAGGCAAGATCAATCCGGTGATCCCGGAAGTGGTCAGCCAAGTGGCGTATGAAGTCATCGGCAACGATGTCACAGTCACCATGGCAGCCGAAGCCGGACAGCTCCAGCTGAACGCCTTCGAACCGATTATCGTCCACAGCCTCCACAAGAGCATCTCCCACCTGGAAGCCGCGTGCCGCACACTCACGTCGCGCTGCATCCGGGGCGTCACCGCGAATACCGAACACCTGCGCCTCACCGTAGAGCAGTCGATCGGACTCGTCACGGCACTCAATCCGCACATCGGCTACGCCTCCGCCACCGCCATCGCCCAGGAAGCGCTGGCAAGCGGCAAGGGCGTCGCCGAGCTCGTTCTCGAACACGGCTTGCTGACCTCGGAGCAGCTCGATGAGCTCCTCCGCCCCGAACGCCTGGCCAACCTCAGCAACTAGGCTGAGCCGCGCAGAGCGTCCGACGACGGCGCCACTCACCAGCCGCCGTCGGGCCTGAACGCGCGAAGAAACAGGCCGGACGGCAAGATCCGGACCCCCAACAGGACACCCCCTAAGGATTCCCATGACCAATGCACCCATCACGGACCACACGGTCCCTCCGCAGGCGCACTCCACTGAAAAGCTCCTCCACGCCGAGGACAAGGGCTATCACAAGAGCTTGAAGCCGCGTCAGATCCAGATGATCGCAATCGGCGGTGCCATCGGCACCGGCCTGTTCCTGGGTGCCGGCGGCCGCCTCAACGCTGCGGGCCCTTCCCTTGTCATCGCGTACGCGGTCTGCGGCTTCTTTGCCTTCCTGATCCTGCGCGCCCTTGGCGAACTCGTGCTGCACCGCCCGTCCTCGGGCTCCTTCGTCTCCTACGCCCGCGAGTTCTTCGGCGAGAAGGCTGCGTTTGTGTCCGGCTGGTTCTACTGGATCAACTGGGCAACCACCACCATCGTGGACACCACGGCCGCGGCCCTCTACATGAACTTCTTCGGCAAATACGTCCCTTGGATCGGAGTCGTCCCGCAGTGGGCCTGGGCGCTGATCGCGCTTCTGGTGGTGCTTTGCCTGAATTTGGTCTCGGTCAAGGTCTTCGGCGAAATGGAGTTCTACTTCGCCCTGATCAAGGTGGCCGCGCTGGCGGCGTTCCTGGTGATCGGCACGTACTTCGTCATCTTCGGCACGCCGGTACCGGGCCAGGAAGTGGGCTTCAGCCTCCTCACAGACCACGGCGGTATCTTCCCCACCGGCATGCTGCCCATGATCATGCTCATGCAGGGCGTTCTGTTCGCCTACGCCTCGATTGAGCTTGTGGGTACGGCAGCGGGCGAAACGGAGAACCCCGAGAAGATCATGCCCAAGGCCATCAACTCGGTGGTCTTCCGCATCGCCGTCTTCTACGTCGGTTCCGTCATCCTGCTGGCGTTGCTGCTGCCGTACACCTCCTACGTCAAGGGTGTCAGCCCGTTTGTGACCTTCTTCGGCCACATCGGCGTACAAGGCGTGGACGTGATCATGAACCTCGTGGTCCTGACCGCCGCCCTGTCCTCCCTGAATGCCGGGTTGTACTCCACGGGCCGCATCCTGCGCTCCATGTCCGTGGCCGGTTCCGCTCCCAAGTTCGCCCAGCGCATGAACAAAGCCGGCGTCCCCTACGGCGGCATCGCCATCACGGCCGGCGTCTCCCTGCTCGGTGTTCCGCTGAACTACCTCGTACCGTCCGACGCCTTCGAGATCGTCCTCAACGTCGCCTCCGTGGGCATCATCGTCACGTGGGCCACCATCGTCTTGTGCCAGATGCAGCTCAAGCGCTGGGCCGACAAGGGCTGGCTGAAGCGTCCGTCTTTCCGGATGTTCGGCGCCCCCTACACTGGCTACCTTTCGCTGCTGTTCCTGGTGGGCGTGCTGGTGATGGTGTTCATCGACTCTCCGCTCACCATGCTGGTTACGGCCATCGCCTGCGCGCTCATTGTGGTTGGTTGGTACATGTGCCGCAAGCAAATCCACGAGATCGCCGCAGCCCGGGACGGCTTCACGGGCAGCTCGCCGGTCATCGCCAACCTGCCGGTTGCCGGTGCCGAGGACAGGATCTAGCCCCCAGTACTGAGTGCCCGACGGCGGCACCCGCGGTTCCGTTCGCGCGGAACCCGGGTGCCGCCGTCGTGCCCCCCCCCAACTGATCCCCACCGCCACCCTCGCCTCGCAAGTCCCCACCGGCTCCCAGCCTTCGCAAGCTCAGGCCGGGGCCCTCGCCGGTGTGGCCCCTCGGCCAGGGAACCCTGGCGGCGTGGGCCCACGCATTTGTTGTCATTTTGGAGCCTCATAACGGCAACAACTGCGAGGTAGTTGGGTGCCAGACATCGGATCATTCGCCGTTAGGATGTAGCCATGGCTGTCACAGATGAAGCGATCGGCAAGATCAAGGACATGCTGATCCGCGGCGAACTCAAGGCCGGGGACCGCCTTCCGCCGGAGAAGGAACTGAGCGAGCGGCTCGGCCTCTCGCGAAGCTCCCTGCGCGAGGCCGTCAAAGCGCTCGAACTCATCCGTGTCCTCGACGTGCGGCGTGGGGACGGCACCTACGTCACCAGCCTCGACGCCAAGTTGCTCAATGAAGCAGTGGCATTCGTCGTCGATCTCCACCAGGACCGTTCCATCCTGGAACTCTTTGAGGTCCGACGAATCCTGGAGCCCGCCACCGCATTCATCGCCACAGGCAAGATCACTCCCACGGCACTCACGGCGTTGCGCGCCACGATGGACGGGATCGACGAGAACACCGACGTCGAAGAACTCGTGGCCCACGACCTCGAATTCCACGGCATCATCACCCAGGCCGCCGGAAACGACTACCTCGCCGGCCTACTCGAAGCCCTCTCCAGCAGCACCGTCCGGGCGCGCATCTGGCGCGGCTTGACCCAGGAAAAAGCCGTGGCGCACACCCTTGCGGAGCACAAGGCCATCGCGGACGCCTTGGAACGTGGCGACGCCGAGCTGGTCCGGGCACTTGTGACCGTCCACATCAGCGGCGTCGAGAGCTGGTTGCGCCAGGCGCTTTAGTTCGCGATGCTTCGCTTTTGAAGCCCATACGTCCGCACGGCGGTTCCCTCAAGAAACTCCGCCCGCTCACCCGAAGTGAGCTCCTCGGCGAGTTCCAGAAGAACTCCGAGGGTTCGTCCGTACGGCGCACCCAAGGTACTGACGGGCCAATCGCCGCCGACCATCAGCCGTCCAGGACCGAAAGCTTCGAGCGCTTCATCCCACAGCGGACGCAAGGCCTCCGCCGTGTACGGGACGCCCGGCAAGTGCAGGCCGGACACCTTGGCCACCGTGTTGGGCAGCTCAGCCAAGGCGCGGAAATCCGCTCGCCACACGTCCATCGCCGCAGGATCGGCCATCGGCGGCTTCCCGAGATGATCCAGCACGATGGTCAGCTCCGGCAGCTCCCGGGCGAGGTGGACCGCACTACCGAGGTGCCTCGGAAAGGCGTCCGGGACGTCGAACGCCAATCCGTGGCCGGCGAGCATGCGCAAGGAATCGCGGACCGCGGGCAATTCGAGGAAATCGTCCCGCGGATCATCGTGGACCAAGTGCCGCACGCCCCGGAACGCGGGGTTCCGGAGGAACCGTTCCAGCTCCTGCTCCGCTTCGACCGGCTTATCGAGGGGAATCCAGCCCACGACGCCGAGTACCCAAGCGTTGCGGTCGGCGACGGCGAGCATGGACTCAGTATCCAAAACGGTGTCGTCAGCCTGGACGAGCACCGCTCCATCGACGCCAGCGCCATCCAGGGTTTTCCGTGCCTCAGACTCGCCGTAGCTACGGAAGAGTCCGCCGTGCTGCGGCCCAAGCCACGCGTACGGACGCGGACCGCCGCCGGCTGGATCCGGCCCGAGGTCCCACAGGTGCAGGTGCGAATCAATCACCCGGCACACCCGCCAAAGCCGCCCACAGTTCTTCCGGCACATCCTCATTCATCCGGGCCGCGTTGGCTGACACTTGCTCCGGACTGCTGGCCCCCACCGTCACGTTCACAACGGCCGGGTGTCGCAGGCTGAACTGGAGTGCCGCCGTCGGGAGCTCCACCCCGAACCCGCGGCACACGCCGGCGAGCGCCCGTGCGCGCTCCACCAGTGCGCGCGGGGCACGCGCATAGTTGTAATGCGAGTCCTCGGGTACGTCCGGCCTCGCCAGCAGGCCGGAATTGAAGACGCCCACGTTCACGACGCCGGTGCCGCGCGCCACACAGCGGTCCAGGAGCGGAACGCTGGGCTGCTCTAGCAAGGTGTACCGGCCGGCGAGCATCACCAGGTCCAGATCGGCCGCTTCGACGCATTCGAGCGCAGCTTCCGCCGAGTTGGTCCCGACGCCGATCGCCTTCACCACGCCGTCCGCGCGCAGCTTTTCCAAGGCCGGCAGGGCTTCGCCGATCCCCTTGGCGAGGTCCTGGACATCAGGATCGTGCAGGTAGGCGATGTCCACGTGGTCCAGGCCGAGCCGTTCGAGCGATTCCTCGATGCTCCGGCGGATCCCCGCTTCTGAGAAGTCCCATTGGCGTTTGCTCGTTGCTGTGACGTCGAAGCCTTCGTCGTCCTTCGCGCTGAATCCCACGGCGTTCGGCACCAGCAGCCGGCCCACCTTGGTCGACACAGTGAACTCACCGCGTGGTTTCTCCCTGAGCACCGCACCAAGCCTGCGCTCGGAGAGCCCCAAGCCGTAGTGCGGCGCGGTGTCGAAGTAACGGACCCCAGAGTCCCAGGCCGCCTTGACGGTGGCGGCGGCCTGGGCGTCCGGCATGGCACGGTACAGGTTGCCGATACCGGCGGCGCCGAAGCCGAGCTTGCCCAGCGCGCCATCCCACGACGTGCCGCTCATACCAGCTCCCATACCAAGGGGATGCCGGAGTCATTGCCGGAATAGTCGTCCTGGACTTCCAGCATCTCCGCCATGCGGGCCTGCCACGGGACATTCGCCGGATGGTCCGCGAGCGCCCGGCGCATGGCTTGGTAGTCCTCCACCTCAACAAGGTGGAAGAGCTCCTGGCCGCTGCGCCAGATCCGCCAATTGCCCACTCCGGCCTCTTTCAAGACGGCGACGAGTTCGGCGGGGATCCCCGCATGAGCTTCCGCGTAGTCCTGCGCGGCACCCGGCTTGAGCCGGGTGTGCAGGGCAATGGTTTCCGGCACACTACACCCCGGGCTTCAGGAAGAGTTCGACGACGGGCACCGCCACGTCCGGTCGCTGGACGGGCAGCTTCAGTGTCAGGGTACCCGCTGGTTGTCCGCCAGGAGTGGTGTTGATTGCCGCCCGGTCCGGTGCGATCTCCAGCATCGCGACTTCGGAGGCGTCGTTGAGCAGTTGGGCGTATTCCACTTTGCCGGCGAGTTCGGGGAGATGGACGTATTCGAACGGCCACGCAAACAAGTGGACGTAAAGGCTGTCACCGCGGCGTGTGTACCGGGCGTCGGCAGGCGCGGTCCACGCAGCGGGTCCAGCTCCGTAGATGGCCCGGGAATGCAGCTTCATCCAGTCGCCGATGCCGCGGAGGGACTCCACAGCCCGGGGATCGAAATTGCCGCGGGCCGTGGGGCCAACGTTGAGGAGCAGGTTGCCGTCCTTGGACACCCCATCCACAAGCATGCGCACCAGCAAGTCCACGGACTTGTAGTCCAAGTTGTCCCGGTCATAGCCCCAGCTACCGTTGAGGGTTTGGCATGCTTCCCAAGGCACTTCGATGCCGTCCACCACCATGGGCCCGGAAGGCTGGTACTGCTCCGGCGTGGCGAAGTCGCCAGGAATGTCCAGGCGGTCGTTGACGATGATGCCGGGTTGAAGTTCCCGGACCATCTTCAAGAGTTCCACGGACCCCCACGCGTCGCGGCCCTTTCCGCCCCAGATGTGCTTGTGGTCCTCGCTCGTGTAGGAAAAGTCGAAGAAGAGGTAGTCGATCTGGCCGTAGTTGCTCAGCAGCTCGCGCACCTGGCCATGGAGGTATTCGCGGTAGCGGGCCATGTCGCGGCCCTCGTTGAGCTTTTCGGCCTCGGGGTTGTCGCGTTCGGGGTGGAACCCGTCGATGGTGAAATCCGGGTGGTGCCAGTCAATGAGGGAGTGGTAGAAACCGACCTTCAGGCCGAATTCCCGCAACGCTTCGACGTACTGGGCCACGAGGTCCTGCCCGGACGGAGTCTTGGTGGATTTGTAGTCGGTGAGTGCGGAATCCCAGAGGCAGAAGCCTTCGTGGTGCTTGGTGGTCAGCACTACGTATTTCATGCCGGCGTCTTTCGCCGCGCGGGCCCATTCCCGCGGATCGTAGAGATCCGGGTTGAAGTGCTGGAAGTACTTCTCATATTCCTCGGCAGGAATACGTTCGCGATTCATGACCCACTCGTGCCGGGCCGGCAGGGCGTACAAGCCCCAGTGGACGAACATACCGAACCGGGACTGCGTGAACCAAGGTGCTTGGGCGATCATGGGTGGTTACTCCTTCAAGGTTGTTGCGGGTCTTTGGGTTGTTGAGTGTTGTGCGGCCCTGGAGGTAACGCGTCAGCGTCCGCCAAAGCCGCTCGTGACGATGCCTTTGACGAGGTGTTTCTGCAGGAGGATCAGCAGCAGAAGGGTGGGAGCCATTGAGATCACGGAGGCGGCCATGACCAGGTGCCACTGATTGCCCTGTTGGCCGAAGAACATCTGGAGCCCCAACGGGATGGTGCCGAGGTTGTTGACGTCGTTGATCACTACCAATGGCCAGAGGAACGAGTTCCAGTAGCTGATGAAGCTGAAGACCGCCAGGACGGCCATGGTGGGCCTAGCCAGTGGAAGCATGACCAACAGGAAGGTCCTCAGGGTTCCCGCGCCGTCCACCCTGGCCGCGTCGTCGAGTTCTTGGGGTACGCCAAGGAAGAACTGCCGGAGCAGGAAGGCACCGAATGCCGTGAACGCCCAGGGCACAATGAGCGCCTGGAAGGTGTTCACCCAGCCCACCTTCTGCATCATGACGAACATCGGGACAATCAGGACTTCTTGGGGGATCATCAGCGTTGCGAGGAACACCATGAAAACCAGGTTCCGTCCCCGCCAGCGCTGCCGGGAGAAGGCGTAGCCGGAGAAAGCGGAAACCACCAGGGTGAGTGCCGTTCCAGCGGCCGAAACCAAGAGTCCGTTGCCCATGAAGCGCAGGAACGGCATGTAGTTCAGGGCCTCCTGGTAGTTCTGCCACCGGAATTCCGAGCCGAACAACTTCGGCGGGACGCTGAAGATCTCAGCAGGGGGTTTGAACGATGTCGCAAACATGTAGATGAGCGGCGACAGGAAGAGCAGCGCGATAAGGCAAAGGATCATGTATCCGATGGCGGGCCGGATCCTCGTGGTCCATCGTCTTCCGGGCGCTCCGGAGCCACGGGGACGGGCGGTGAGGGGGCGTATCCGGCTGGTTGTCTCAAGCATCGTAGTGGACCCACTTCTTTTGTCCGAGGAACTGGACTGCAGTCACGCCGAGGATGATGACGAACAGGATCCAAGCAGCCGCGGATGCCAGGCCGAGCTGGTGGAACTGGAAACCCTGGTTGTAGATATAGAGGACGATCGTCGAGGTGGCCGAACCCGGCCCTCCCTTGGTGAGGATGAACGGCTGGGCGAAGACCTGGAACGAGGTAATGAGGGTCATCATCGTGCCAAAGAAGATGGACGGCGAAATGAGCTTGAGCTTGATGCGCCAGAAGATGGTCCAGGCGTTGGCGCCATCGATTGCGGCCGCTTCGGTGAGGTTCTCAGGAACTGCGTCCAAGGCGGCGGAGAACACCAGCATGTTGTAGCCGAACCCCTGCCACACGCTCATGACGACAATGGCCATCATTGCCCAGTGTTCGTCTCCGAGGAAGTTCGGCGCTGAAATTCCCGTGGCGCTTTGCAGGGTGCCGTCGATGAATCCACCGGGTTGGTACAGCATCCTCCAGACGACGACGTTGGCCACCACCGGGGTGATCGAAGGAATGAAGAAGATGACCCGGAAGATGTGGCGCCCCTTGATGCGCGGAGTCAACCACGCGGCAAGGCCGAGGGAAACAACCAGGTTCAGGGGCACATAGAGGACCACGAACAACACGGTGTTCCCGACAACCTGCCCGAAGATCGGATCGCTGAACAGCTTCTCGTAGTTGCCCAGGCCGAGGAAACTCGGGGTTCCCAGGAGCGGCCAGCGGAAGAAGCTGATGACGAGGGAAACAACGATCGGCAGCAGCGTGAAGATCGCGAGACCGAGGCCATGCGGCAGGGCAAAGGCCGGTCCCCACATTGTCCTCCGGCCGAGCTGGGCATCCGGTTCGGCCTTCGCCTTCCCACTGACGGTGGCAGCCGTTGCTTCAGGAAGCGGCGCCTTTGCGGGCTTGAGTAGTGTCATTTCTCATTCCTTTGCGAAGAGTGCGTGCCTGCCCGGCTGTTAGTCGGGCACTGCCAGGCAGGCATCACACTGATCATCGGGGCAGCTGGGCCGCAATGTCTTTCATGACATCCGCTGCGCTCTGCTGTCCATTGATGGATTTGACGAGGTACTGGTTGAAAAGCTGGCCCAGTTGGTCGCTGTTGGTGTTGCTTGGCATCGGCACTGCCGTGGCCTCGGCGCTCTTAAGGGTCTCCGCGACTCCGGGAATGCCCGCGTTGTCAATCCACTTTGTCTGCTGGGCGGTGCGTGCGGCCAGTGCGCGCCCGGCTGCCGCCAGATTCCCCAGGACCTTGTCGCCGGTCATTTCCTTGAGGGCGGCAAAGGCCTTGTCCGGAGTAGCGCATTGCTTGGAGATGCCCCATCCGGAGCCGGCGCTGAACGTCTTCCCGCCGCCAGGGCCGGCGGGAAGGGTGGTGACGCCGACTTTGAACTTGGCTTTGGCCTTGACGTCCAGCAGGGACCACGGACCGTCGATACTCATCGCGGTATTGCCGGCCATGAATTCATTGGCGCTGAATGCCGTGTCGCCGCCGGGCAGTTCGGGGGAGACCTTCTCCTTGCTTGTCAGGTCGGAAACCCACTGGAGTCCCTTGGCGAAGGTCGGATCGCTCGCGTCCATGGTGCCGTCTTCCTTCAAGACGCGTCCGCCGTTGTAGGCGAGGACTTGCGATTCAACGAAGAGATCGGCCGTGTTCGGTGCGATCGCATGTTTGCCGTTGGCCGTCAGCTTCTTCGCGGCTGCCACGAACTCGTCGGCCGTCCAGCCCGCCTTCGGGACCGGCACGCCCGCGGCGTCGAACATGTCCTTGTTGTAGAACATCATCACCGGGCCCACGTCATACGGCAGGGCGTACAGATTGTTATCGGCGCTGAGCCCCTTGATCATGGAGGAGTCGAACGCGCTCAAATCCAGGTTGTTCTTTTTCACCAGGTCATCGAGCGGCAGCATGCCATCCTTGAGCTGCGCTGTCCGCAGGCTCTGGACCGCCACCAGGCACGGGGCTGTGTTCGAGCTGAGCTGGGTGCTCATCTTGGTGAAGTAGTCCTGAAAGGTAGAACCCTGCAGGGTGATCTTCACATCGCCCAAGGTGTTGCTGACGTCATCGGCAACTTTCTCCCAGTTCTTCTGGTCTTCCGTGCCGCCGACCCACATGGCCCACGTCATGGCGGTCTTGCCGTCTGCGGTACTGCCGGACGAGCTGCCCCCGCAGCCTGTGAGTCCAATGAGGCCCAGTGCCAAGGCACCTGCCACCAACGCTTCTTTGCGCATATCTTTCACCACGTGCTTTCAGTAGGGAACTGTGCTTTCGAGGAATTTCGATAAAGGTTATTGCCGGGGAGTCAAAGGAGGGGATCCCGCGGCCCACACAGGGCCATCGGGAAAGCTGTAGCCGGCCAACGTGCCGCCGACCATTTCACTGCCGGCACCGGGTGCCGACGGCGGCCAGTACGAGCCGTCGTGGACATCCACCGGAGTGACAAAGTGCTCGTGCAGATGGTCGACGAACTCAATCATCCGACCATCCTTGTCGGCGGATACCGCCACGAAATCGAACATCGACAAGTGTTGGACGGCCTCGCAGAGGCCAACTCCACCTGCATGTGGGCAGACGCGGACGCCGAACTTCGCCGCGAGCAGGAGGATGGCGATGTTCTCGTTCACTCCCGCCACCCTCGCCGCATCCAGTTGCAAGACCTGCAGGGATCCGGCCTGCAGCATCTGCTTGAACATCACGCGATTTTGGACATGCTCACCCGTGGCCACGGGGATCGGCGCCACGCCCCGGGCAATCGCGGCATGGCCGAGGACATCATCCGGACTGGTGGGTTCCTCAATCCAGGCAATGTCATAGGGAGCCAAATGCGCCATCCAGTCAATCGCTTCCTGGACGTCCCAGCGTTGGTTCGCATCCACGGCGATCTTGATATCAGGCCCCACAGCGTCGCGGGCCGTGCGGACGCGCCGGATGTCGTCTTCCAGCGAGGCCCCCACCTTGAGCTTGATCTGCCCGAAACCGTCTGCAACGGCTTCCTTGGCCAGCCGCACAAGTTTGTCGTCGCTGTAACCCAACCAGCCCGGCGTCGTGGTGTATGCGGGGTATCCTTCCGCGAGAAGTGCTGCCCTGCGGGCGGCGCGCCCCGGCTCCGCCGTCCGCACTATCCCCAGCGCGTCCTCCGGCGTGAGCGCATCGCTGAGGTACCGGAAGTCCACGAGCGCCACAATCTCCTCCGGACTCATCCGGGAAAGCAGCTCCCAGAGAGGCAGTCCGGCCCGCTTGGCTTTGAGGTCCCACAGGGCGTTGACGACGGCGCCGATCGCCATGTGCATCACGCCCTTTTCGGGGCCAAGCCAACGGAGTTGGGAATCGTGGACCAGGAGCTTCCAGGTGCCGCCCATGTCGCCGAGCAGTTCCTCGACGTTGCGGCCCAGGATGTGGTGGCGGAGTGCCTCGATAGCCACTGCCTCCACCTCGTTGCCGCGCCCGATGGTGAAGACGAAACCGTGGCCCTCGTGACCGTCACCCGCGTCGGTGCGGATTACCAGATATGCCGCCGAATAGTCCGGATCCGGATTCATGGCATCCGATCCGTCCAGTTCCAGGGAGGTGGGAAAACGGATATCGAAGGTGTCCACCGCGGTGATGACGCTCATTGTGCTCCTTGCTTGGCAGCAGGTAGTTTGCTGGGAAGAGCGTAAACATCCGATGTCTGCATTGTCAATGGGTCACATTTCCGTATTATGGAGAGCAACAGCAGACTAGAGCTCGGATGTTAGAGCCAGAGCACGGAGGAATACATGAACATGAAATTCGCCCGGCTGGGCACTGCCGGAAATGAAAAGCCGGTTGTCATCGCCCAAAACGCCAACGGCACCGAAAAGTACTTCAGCCTTGACCCGCTGACGAAGGACATCAACGGAGAGTTCCTCGCCACGGACGGCATCGCACGCACCCGCGAAGCCCTTGATGCCGGTAATCTTCCCGAGATTTCTGCCGAAGGACTCCGGATCGGTTCGCCCATCGCCCGGCCCGGCAACGTCGTCTGCATCGGCCTCAATTACACGGCCCACGCGGCCGAATCCGGAGCAACGCCCCCGGAATCACCCGTGGTGTTCCTGAAGCCAAGCAACACGGTCAGTGGCCCGTTCGACCCCGCGCCCATCCCGCCGTCGTCGGAAAAGTACGACTGGGAGGTGGAACTCGGAATCGTGATCGGTCGCGAAGCGTCATACCTTTCCAGCACGGACGAGGCCGCGGACTGCATCGCGGGCTACGTCGTCGCGAATGATCTCTCAGAACGCGACTACCAGCTGCCCGGCGCCGCGGGCCAGTGGACCAAGGGCAAGTCCCTTCCTCAGTCCACTCCCCTGGGCCCGTGGCTGGTTCCCGCGGATGGGCTCGACGCCGGACACCTCGCGTTGCGCACCTGGGTCAATGGCGAGATCCGTCAATCGTCGGACACCTCTGACATGATTTTCGATGCCCTGACCGTGGTCCACCATCTCAGCCAGTACATGGTGCTGGAGCCCGGCGACGTGATCCTCACGGGCACCCCGGAAGGCGTGGCGCTCTCCGGCCGCTTCCCGTACATCCAGCCCGGCGACGTGGTGGAGCTCGAAGTCGAAGGACTCGGCCGCCAGCGCCAGGAGTTCTACAGAGCCCACGCAGCTTCGCTTGCTTCAGTAGGCACTGACAAGGCAACGCGGTGAGCACCGAGTTCGAGGGACTCGTAGCGCTGGTCACCGGCGGGGCGTCCGGCATCGGCGCGGCGATCGCGGACCGGCTCGCCGACGGCGGGGCGCAGGTCGCCGTGCTCGACCTCAACCCCTCCGGGACCCCGCATTTCGGCGTCGAATGCAACGTGGCCGACGACGCCTCGGTGCGCTCCGCCGTCGACGCCGTCGTCCGGAAGTTCGGCCGGCTCGACGTGGTGGTCAACAACGCAGGGATCGGCGCACAAGGGGACATCTCTGCAAACGACGACGCCGAATGGCACCGCGTACTCGACATCAACGTGGTGGGCATCGCCCGCGTCAGCCGTGCGGCTCTGCCGTACCTGCGCGAATCGCCCGCGGCCGCGATCGTGAACACGTGCTCCATCGCCGCGACGGCAGGGCTGCCGCAGCGGGCCTTGTATTCGGCGTCGAAGGGCGCAGTCTTGTCCCTCACGCTGGCCATGGCGGCCGACCACGTCCGCGAAGGGATCCGCGTCAACTGCGTCAACCCCGGCACGGTGGACACGCCATGGGTAGGCAGGCTGCTCGAATCCTCCGCCGATCCCGCCGCCGAACGCGCTGCCCTCAACGCCCGACAGCCACACGGCCGTCTCGTGGAGGCCGCCGAGGTGGCCGGCGCCGTCGCCTACCTCGCAAGCCCGCTGTCCGGCTCGACGTCGGGCACGTCCCTGGCGATCGACGGCGGCATGCAGGGGCTGCGGTTGCGCCCGGTGGGATAGCTACGTAACGCAACGCCCGCGCAACCCCTCTCCACCACCGGTTCGCCTATGCTCAACACCAGGCAATCGATGGCGATCCACCAAGGAGCAGGCATGAGCAATTGGCGCATCAGGGACTTCCATTCCTCGGACATGGACGGGATACTGCACCTTTGGGAGTCGCTCAAAGCCGACAACGTGGACCCTGTCTATGCGCTCTCCGAGGTCCTTGCTTCATGCGAGAAGGACCACGCGGTGGTGGCGGTGCAGGGCGAGCAGGTGGTTGGTGCCGCCGTCGGACGTGCGGCCCATGACCAGGGCTGGATCGTTTTCCTGGCCACGCTGCCCGAATTCCGTGGACGCGGGATCGGCACTTCGCTGCTGGCCGCCGTCGAGAACCGGATGACTCCGCACGGGCTCAACAAGCTCTCGGCGCTCATGCCCGAGTCCGAAACCCGAGTCGAGGCGTTCCTGGGCCGCGGCTTCCTGCTCAAGCAAAACCTGCACTATTTTGAGCGGACCATCCCGGTGCAGCGCCAGGAACTCGAGCCGTTGAGCCAGCTCGGCGGCCGCATCCTGGCCCGGGACCTGTGGGAAAACGTCGCCGGCATGCGCCGCGAAAAGGAGCTGCTGGAACGCCGTCTGGTCCTACCCCTGGCCGAGGCTGACCTCGCCGACCAATTCGGCGTGGTGCCGCCGCGCGCCGTCGTGCTCTTCGGCCCTCCCGGGACCGGCAAGACGACCTTTGCGAAAGCGATCGCGTCCCGGCTCGAATGGCCGTTCGTGGAGGTCTTCCCCTCCCGCCTGGCCTCCGATCCCAAGGGACTGGCCGGCGCGCTTCGGGAGACGTTCCTGGAAATCGCCGAACTGGAGCACGCGGTTGTGTTCATCGACGAGGTGGAGGAGATCGCGTCCCAGCGGTCCGGTGAGCCGCCGTCGCCGTTGCAGGGCGTCACCAATGAACTCCTCAAGATCATCCCGGCCTTCCGCGAACAGCCGGGCCGCCTCCTGGTGTGCGCCACCAACTTCATCCGCGCACTGGACACCGCCTTCCTGCGCCACGGCCGCTTCGACTACGTCATCCCCATCGGGCTGCCGGACGTCCATGCCCGCGAGGCCATGTGGCAGCGATTCATCCCGGCCAGCGTGGTGGACTCGGTGGACGTGGCCTTGCTGGTGTCGCGGACGGAGGGCTTCTCCCCCGCGGACATAGAGTACGCGGCACGCAGCGCATCCCAGCGTGCCCTGGAAAAAGCCGTCTACACAGCCGACGCTCCCGGTGACGGCGCCTCCTCCGGGGGCGCCGCACCGGCGTCGAACGCCCGCAAGGGACCAGTCACGCAGGACTATCTCGACGCGATCGCCGACACCCGCACCACCGTCAGCGACGAAGTCCACCAAGACTTCCTCGAGGACATCGACTCTCTCGCCCGGGTTTAGAGCAACGCGGGGTCACTTACGGCCCATGTTGGGGCCCCGGATGGGCCGTAAGTGACCCCGCGTTGGAGAAGGAGGAACCGTGAACCTGTTTCTGACCATCCTGAGCGGGGTCGCTTGGACTACGGTTTACATTTGCGCGATCCGGATCGGGTTTCGCGATAAGACGTACGCGATCCCGGCGGCGGCGCTGGGTTTGAACTTCGCGTGGGAAGTCATCTACTCGGTGCATTCGCTCAGCACGAGGCTCTCCGTGCAGGGCGTCATCAACATTGCCTGGGCGTTGGCCGACGTCGCGATTGTGTACACGTTCTTCGCGTTCGGCAGGCGGGAACTTCCCGGATTTGTCACACGGCCGCTGTTCATCGGGTGGGCGGCTCTCTTGGGCTTGGCGTCGTTCGCGGTGCAGTGGCTGTTCATCACCGAGTTCGATTGGGATCCGGCCTCCCGGTACGCGGCTTTCCTGCAGAATCTCCTGATGTCCGGCCTGTTTATTGCAATGTTCGCTGCCCGACGCAGCCTGCGGGGCCAGTCCCTGGTGATCGCTGTGGCGAAGTGGATCGGAACCCTCGCGCCAACGATCACCTTCGGGGTGCTCGAGAATTCACTGTTCATCCTGGGCATTGGCGTCCTGTGCAGCATTTTCGACCTGACGTACATCGGGCTGCTGTTGTGGGCCAAGAGGAACCCCGGCGCCCTCTCCAGGGATCGGGACTCCGGGGGCCTCCCGGCGGTACCCTGAACCATGTCCATGAATCCATTGCGCCATGCATTGTCGCGCATGGGCGGGCGCGATCCCCAGGAGCTGAATCGCACCGCCACACCCCTGGAACTCTTCTTTGACCTCACTTTTGTCATCGCCTTCGGGGTGGCCGGCAGCCAGTTCGCTCATGAGCTGGCCGAGGCCCGTTTCGGCTCCGGGTTGATCGGCTTCACCTTCGCGATGTTCGCCGTCATGTGGGCCTGGATCAATTTCTCGTGGTTTGCCAGCGCCTATGACACTGACGACTGGGTCTTCCGGGTTGTCACCATGGTGCAGATGGTGGGTGTGCTCATCCTTGCCATGGGCATCGAGCCGATGTTCCAATCGCTCGACGAAGGCCACCGCGTGGACAACTCGACCATGGTGCTGGGTTACATCATCATGCGCTTGGCGTTGGTTTTTCAGTGGCTACGCGCGGCGAAGCAGGATCCGGAGCGCAGAAGCGCTTGCCTCACCTACGCGAAGTTCCTGGTGGTGGCACAGATCGGCTGGGTGGTGGTGCTGATTGTCCACGCCGACATCCTGACGAATTTCCTCATGGCTGCCCCGCTCTTCCTGCTGGAAATGGCGACTCCGACCATCGCCGAGCGCAAAGCCAAGACACCGTGGCACGCGCACCACATCGCGGAACGCTACGGACTCCTGGCGATCATCGCCTTGGGCGAGTGCCTGATCGGAGCCATCGAATCCCTTCGGGCAATCGTGGCCCTTCATGGCTGGTCTGTTGACGCAGCCCTCGTGGGTCTCGGCGGGACCGGGCTGGCCTTTGGAATGTGGTGGATCTACTTCATCCTCCCGGCTGGCCACGCCCTGCATCACCAACGGCACCGGGCATTCGCCTTCGGATACGGCCACATGTTCATCTTTGGGTCAATCGCCGCTACTGGTGGCGGACTTCATGTGGCCGCGCTCTTCATTGATCATGCTGCCCTCATCAGCGCCACCGTTGTAGTGGCCACCATCGCCGTCCCGGTGGCCCTGTTCAAGGTAGCCCTGAGTTCGCTCTACGGCTACCTGCTGGGTTTCGACCGCGCGCTCCTCGGGGTCACGGCCCTCGTGGTCGTGTTGCTTTGCGGCAGTGTGGGCCTGGCCGCCCTGGACGTCTCTGTTCCTGTCTGCATGATGGTCATTGTGGCGGCTCTGGCCCTCTCGATCGTGATCGACGAAAGGCGCGGGGCGGCACGCCGGGAAGCTGCACTGGAAAGGCTGGGGGCACACCCGGCCACCTAGGCGAAATCGTGGGTCCTGGCCCCAAACCGCCGTACCGGAACGCAGCGAACGGCCTGCACCCACGATGCCGCGGCTCGGCACATCGGCACGAACGTACCGATTCCCAGCGATCGACCCTTGATTCGCTTCCCATGGAGGCGGAAAATGGTGAAACCGGCACGAACGTACCGGAGCGCGGACAACGCGCATGCCCACAAAAAGACGAGGAAGGATGGACATGTCCTCCAGGGAATTCACCGAGTCCCTTGGCGCCAAGGTCCGTGCCCGCCGCGGCTCCCTGAGCCTGAGCCAGTCCGACCTCGCAGACCTCGCAGGAGTCTCGGAGCGATTCGTCCGGTTCGTGGAGCAGGGGAAGACCACGGTCCAATTGGAGCCACTCCTTGCGGTCCTCGGCACTCTGGGCCTTGAGCTCAAGGTGCAACCCGCGGGCAAGCAATCCAAGCTGCCATGACCTTCCACCGCATCGCCGACGTCTACAAGCAAGGCGTCCTGGCCGCGCGCATCGAGCGGCATGAAGGCGGCACCAAGTTCAGCTACTTGCCGCGGTACCTCGACTCAGGCGGTCCGGCCGTTGCCACGACGCTCCCGCTGACGCGTGAAGCAGTGTTCACCCCGAGCGGCGCGGTTCCGCCCTATTTCACGGGCCTCCTCCCGGAAGGCCGCCGCCTGAATTCCCTGCGCCGGGCGGTCAAGGCCAGCGCCGACGACGAGCTCGCGCTCCTCATGGGCGCGGGCGGGGACGCCGTGGGCGATGTCCAGACGGTCCCCCACGGCGAGCCGCCCACGGAAGGAGGCTCCGCCGTCGTGCTCGACTCGAAGCTGCCGCTCGACTTCGATGCGCTGCTCGGCGATTCGGGCCTCATCGACCCAGTGGCGCTGGCGGGGGTGCAGGACAAGTTATCGGCCGGAATGATTTCGCTCCCGGTAGCGCAAGCTGGCAAGCGCTTCATCCTCAAGCTCAATGCTCCCGAGTTCCCGTTCGTGGTGGAAAACGAGCTCCTCATGTTCCGTTTTGCCCGCAAGCTCCGGATACCGGTGAGCAGCGTGCAGTTGGTGCACGACGTCGGCGGGCGGGCGGGGCTGCTCGTCGAGCGTTTCGATCGCCTCACCGGAGCCGACGGCGCTCCCGTGCGCCTCGCCGTCGAGGACGGAGCCCAAGTGCTGGGCCTGTACCCCGCGGACAAGTACAGCGTGCCGTTCGGCGAGGTTTGCGCGGCGCTGGCGGCACACTGTTCCGCACCACTCCCTGCCTTGCGGAACCTCGCCATCCAGCTGGCTTTCGCCTGGCTAAGCGGCAACGGCGACCTGCATGCGAAGAACGTGTCCATGCTTCAGTCGCCGCAGGGCGAATACACCGTTGCTCCGGTCTACGACATCCCCTCCACAGTGGTCTACGGGGACAAGACGCTCGCGCTGGGCATCGGCGGCAAGAAGAGCGGAATCTCCCGTAAGCACTTCCTTGCCTGGGCCGCGAAGCTCGGCCTGACGGAGCGCGCAGCGGAAGGAATTTTGGGACTCGCGCTCACGGCCTCGGGCCCGCTCATCGCAGAGCTCGACGCCGGCGCCTCGCCTTTCGGGCCGCTGCAGACGAGGGACTGGATCAAGGAGCTAAAGCATCGGCGAAGGTTGATGGGCGGGTAGTTTTCCCTGCACCGGGCGTCAAAGCGGCAGTCGAACTATCGCTTATTGCGTACCCGTTAACACCAACCCGATCGTGGCATAAAGTAAGGGCACCAAACGGTATCTGCGCGGCCCGCAGACCAGCGGAGCGCGGAGTCAGCATTTCCATTCGTACACAAAAGGGAGACCCTCATGTTGCTTTGGATAGCCATCATTATCGCTGTTCTCTGGCTTCTCGGCTTTATCGGCAATATCGGCGGCGGGTTCATTCACCTGCTTTTGGTCATTGCCGTGATCGTCCTGATCTTCCACTTCCTCCGGGGAAGATCCCGCGCCTAAGTACCGGGCGTTCGGTCCTAGGTTCAAGCGCATGGCGACGCTAGGCTCGCTCTCAGAGGCGAGATGGGCTCGCCGCGAGCCAAGGGATTGAACGTATGGCACAGCAGGCCGGACACCAATCGACATCCACCACGGGCACTCTTCCGCATTCACGCTCGTATCTGAGACCTACACGGTTGCTCTCTCAAAGCGAGCGGGAAAAGCTCCACCCATCGGTCCTGGCGGAGGCCGAGCGCCGGGCCGCAAGCATTCAGCTTCGAGTCGCGGATGCAATTACGGCCTTCGCCGGATCGATGAATTTCGTCTACCTGCACATTCTGCTTTTCGCCGTGTGGATGCTCGTGTTCGAGCAGAGTCCGTGGCCGACGTTGACTCTGATCGTCTCGCTCGAAGCGATCTTCCTCTCGACCTTCGTCATGATCGGACAGAACCGCCAAGCGGCTTTCCAACAGGTGAAGGCGGACCATGACTACAATGCCCAGGAGCATCTGCTCGAAGAGAACACCGACCTCACGCGTGCGATTCACGAGCTCACCGCCCAGATCCACCAGCGGGTCTTGGCGGAAGTCACCGCATCCACCAGCAGCTCGGCGTCCGCAGCCAGCCCGATACAGGATGACCCGACCAAACCTTAGGCAGGCGGGAGCTGCCGAATCGGACCGCTAGTCGGCCAATCGGTCCATTTCGGACAGGAGATCCGGGTTGATGCGCTGCAGGACCAAGTGGATTTCGCCACGAGGCACAGCCTTGTAAAGCACTTCCCGGGCGTCTGCGTAGCGCGTGGTGGGTGCCTTGTCCGGCCATTTCTCGGCGAGCGCCCGCTCGCGCTCCGGCACGGAGTGGTGGGCGTTGCAGGCGATCTTGACCAGGGTGGCGTCATGGTCCTGTGCGATGTGCAGGACCACGGCTTCATCGTTGTCCGAGTCATCTTGGAAGCGGCGGGTTACGCGTTCGATGATGCCCACGGCACGTTCGGAAACGCCCATGTCGAGCAGCGCCTGCTTGGTAATCGGGGTGTCCTTGGCGATGTCGTGCAGGTAGCCAGCGATCCGGATGTCGTCGTCGAAATCGGCGAGCGCATCCCCTACCGCCAGCACGTGCTCGCGATAAGGCCGCTTCAGCTTGTCCTTCTGGCGATTGTGCGCCACTTCGGCAAGGACCATGGCTGTTTCAACGGTGAATCTCGGTTCGGTCATGGCTTCATCCTACTGAGCCAGTTCGGCGACTGCCTTCCGCACGGCGGCGCTCAGTTCGAGGTTGCGGCATCCGGCTCCGCCGGGTTCGGCCTGTTGCGGCACGTACCCGAAAGCGAGTTCATACACGGGGTCAGCGAATCCCAAAGATGCGCTGGCGCCGTCGTGCCCGAACGCCCGGTAGCTCCCGTATGGCGAGCGTGCATGCGATTTCATGAACACGGTCCCAAAGCAGCTGGTCTCGCCGAACACGCGGTCGATGCCGAAAACCTGCTCGGCCGAGACAGCCTGGATGGTCTCTTCGCTGAGGAGGGGCGCGACGGCGGGCCGGTCGCCGTCGGCGGCAAGTCCGGTGAGTGCCGCAGCGTAGACGCGGGCCATGCCTTCGGCGCTGGCGACCCCGGCGGCGGAACTCAGGCCGGCGGCGCGCACCTCGCGGATGTTGGGCAGGTCAAGGATGTCCCCCACCGCCGAGTTGGCCGAAAGTCCGAAATGGCTCGCGGGATCAATCCACGGCTGGGAGGGGTCCTCGGCCCAACGGAGGGTGGCATAGCGGGGCTCCTCGGACTCAGGCAGTCCCAGGAAGAAGTGGGCGCCCGTGACCGAACGGATGCGTTGTTCGTAGATTTCCTGGAGGGTGGACCCGGTGATCCTTCGGCAAAGCTCCTCCATGAAGACGCCGATGGTCAGGGCGTGGTACCCGAAGGCGGTCCCGGGCTTCCAGAGCGGCCGCATCTGCGCGAGCTTGGCGGCGGCCAGCTCGGAGTTGTTGTATTCCTCGAGGGTGAGTCCGCCTTCGACTCCAAGAAGACCGGCCTGGTGGGAGAGCAACTGGGCCACGGTAACGGTGGCCTTTCCTTCGGCGCCGAATTCCGGCCAGTACTTGACCACTTCAG
Source organism: Arthrobacter sp. efr-133-TYG-120 (assembly GCF_030209785.1). Taxonomy (NCBI): domain Bacteria; kingdom Bacillati; phylum Actinomycetota; class Actinomycetes; order Micrococcales; family Micrococcaceae; genus Arthrobacter; species Arthrobacter sp. efr-133-TYG-120. Next base: position 314 of record NZ_JARVRI010000049.1, on the reverse strand, counting down.
CGTCAAGGTCCAGAAAGCCGTCCTGGACCAAAAGCGCGATGACCAGCCCGGACACTCCCTTGGAACAGGAGAAAACACCGGTTACCGAATCCGGGCGGCGGTGCGGGCCGCCGCTGATGTCCAGTACCTTGACGCCGCGGTGGTATGCCGCAAGCTGGGCTGAATATTCCGGGTCCTCGCTGAGGAAACGGCCAAAGAGTTCGGCTACCGGTTCGAATCCAGGGGCAATCGTCTGTGCATCCACCCGGACAGCCTAATCCCTTCAGCCCCCTAACCTCGCTAGCTCGGCCAGGGAACCCGGCAGAATGGGCCCA
>NZ_JARVRI010000024.1:0-55452 GCF_030209785.1 Arthrobacter sp. efr-133-TYG-120 | reverse complement strand
CTCCTTAGGATTGAGGTTTGCGAGGTCGCTTTTCGTGGCCCCAAATCAGGACCTCGACAAGACGGCAGGGGCTGGTCTAGCCGATGCCCGCGCGTATTGGTGGGGATAATTGATGGGCTCTCCCAGCTGCTGCGCTGCTTCCCGAGCCCAATTGGGGTTGCGGAGCAGTTCCCGGCCCAGGAACACGGCGTCAGCTTGGCCCGAGGCGATGATCCGTGCGGCTTGGGCAGGTTCAGTAATGAGCCCTACGGCTGCTGTCGGGATGGGCGCTTCCCTGCGGATCTGTTCGGCGAATTCCACCTGGTAGCTTGGCCGTAGAGGAATCCGAGCGTCGGGCACTATGCCTCCCGTGGAGACATCGAACAGGTCGACTCCATGTTCTTTCAGGGTCTTCGCGAGCAGGACCGATTCGTCCTTAGTCCAACCAACGCGCTCATCGTCGGTGTCCCCGGCCAGCCAGTCGGTCGCCGACACCCGGAAGAACAGTGGCTTCTCGTCGGGCCACTGCTGCCGTACGGCGTCGACGACTTCCACTGCGAATCTCATCCGGTTAGCGAGGGATCCGCCGTATTCGTCGGTGCGGAAGTTGGACGCCGGCGAAAGGAACTGGTGGATCAGGTATCCGTGGGCCCCGTGCAGTTCCAGCACATCAAAGCCGGCCTTGTGGGCAAGGCCTGCGCTCCGTGCGAAGTCGTCGACTAGAGCCCCAATTTCGGCACGCGTCAGTTCCTTCGGTGCGGGCATGGCCCCGAACGGCTCAGTACTGGGTCCAACAGAGTCCCAGCGGTTCTCTGCATGGCTGCCGCCTTGCCACGGACGACCGGTTGATGCCTTCCGGCCGGCATGGACCAGCTGGATGCCGACAGCGGTCCCGTGGGCGTGGAGAAAATCGATGATCTTGCGGTGGGAGCTTGCCTGTTGTTGGTTCCAAAGCCCCAGATCATAGTCGCTGCTACGCCCCTGCGGATTTATGGATGTTGCTTCGACCATTGCCAGGCCCACACCGCCCAATGAACGAGCCGCGAAGTGCTGGAAATGCCAATCGGTTGCTGCTCCGGTTTCGGGCCCTGACGGGTTGGAAGAGAACTGCATCATGGGAGACATCCAAAGCCGATTGGGTATCGTCAGTTCCCGAAAAGTGATCGTGTCGAACAGCTGAGTCATTGGAGCTCCATTTGTGGTACCCGCACGCCCAGGAATGCTTTTCCGCTTCGCTGTAATGCGACGCGGTCCAACCCGGTGCTGTCCACGAAGGCGGGAAGATTTGGTTCTGCCATGTCGAACGGGTAGTCCGTTCCGCAGAGGATCCGGTCTTCGCCGGCGTGCGATGCCAGCAGTTCAAGCGCGGCCAGGTCGTGCGTGACTGTGTCGAAGTAGGCGGAGCGGAACAGGTCCCGCGGATCGATGGAACTGCCTGCCCGCACATCGGCCCGGGCCTGCCACGCGTGCGACCATCGTCCGAGAATGGCGGGAGCACAGCCACCGCCGTGGACGAAGCAAATCCGCAGATCAGGCAACTCTTCCAGGACGCCTCCGAGGATCCCGGACGCCACCGCGGTGGCTGTCTCCACAGGATTCCCGATGAGGTTCGCCAGGTAGTAGGAGGACCATTCAGGCCGTGGCAGCTGCATGGGGTGAACAAGCACTGCCAGTCGATGCTGGGCCGCCGACCGCAGCACAGCCCGAAGCACGCCAACGTCCAGGGAAGCTCCCCGCAGCATCGGGGGGATGGCCACCCCTGCCAGAACACCGGCCTTGGCAATGTCTGCGACCTGTCGTGCGGCAGCCGAGGCATCATCGAGCCTAGTCAGTCCAAGACCGGCAAGACGCCCGGTGGACTCGGTGACAACCTTCGATAGGCTCGCGTTGTACTCATCGATGTAGTCCTCGGACGATGAGTTTACTGCGAAGGCGAACGGCGGTGGCGACAAGGCCCGCAGCGAGATCTCGTGCGCGTCCATGTCCGAGATAATGGCGTTCACGTCGCTCATGGCCTCTGTCCTAATCGACAAGGGCAGGTCGCCGAGGAACAACTCCCCGTCCTGGTCCCGCATAGCACCATAAGGCGAGCCAGACGGAAGCCCGAACAACTCGGCCGGCAACCAGTGGGCGTGAACGTCGATCAAACCGGCGCTCATGCCGCATCCAGCGGCAATGGTTCGTTGTCGGAGTCAAGGTGCTCGATGGTGGTAAAGACGAGATCCGTCTGACCTATGTTCTCAATGTCATGAAGCAGATATTCTCCGGCACCGAAATGGAAGTGCCGTGTCTCTCCTGCAGAATAGGAGACATCACGGGTGGTGCCGTCGTGAGTGTGCTGCCGGCTGGTACCGGCGTTGACCGCGGTCCAAAAGTAGTCAAGAACATGACGGTGTGCGTGCCAGCGATCACCCGGGGCGAGGCGGATTTCCCACACCCTGACGCGGTCGTTCTGGCTCAGCAGCTTAGAACCGACCTGACCGTCAAAGGCGCGGGTTTCGAACTCCCGGTGGAGCTCCTCGGACCATCCGTCGAAATTCTCTCCTACAAGGGTTCCTGCCAGGGGCAGATCGCTCAGAAAGCTGTTGGTACTCATGGTGAAGCCTTTCTTGTGTGTGTGTGCTTAACGTCCGGGTCCGTAAAGGCCGAATCGAAGGTCCTGGTCACCGGGGGTCCAGGTGTTCGTGAACTGCGACCTTTCGCCCATGGCTTTCACACGGGTCAGCAGATTGCTGCTCAGTTCGAGCTGGCTGGGCTCCCATTTCTCCAGCGCTTCGGCAATATTGCCTGCCGCAGCCGTCAAAGCGTCGCTGAGGGCCCATGCGTCGGCAGCAGCCTTGGCTGTACCGGCGGCCGCGTGTGGACGGGCGGCGCACGCAGCGTCGCCAATGAGTGCGACACGGCCGCTGGCCATCTTCGATGCCCGGGAATCCCACACCACCTGGATAAAGGGCGATTCTGTAGAAGTGACCAGCTCAGCTGCGGCAGGTGCCAGCATCCGGGAGGCGGTCTCCCTCATTTCGTTCACGTACCGATCCTGGACCTGGTTGGGATGAACCGAGACTTTGCCCGGGAAGCCCTGCTTGCTGATCAGCATTTCATCGAGCTCGGGACCTTCCGGAACGTTGCGGTACCAGACGTAGTTCATCAGCCGCTGCCCCTTTGCAAGTCCCCTCTTACTGGGAATGGGATACATCGTGATTTGGGAATGGGGAACCACGTTATACGTGACGGCGTCATTGAGCAGGCCAGCAGTTTCTGCCGAAAGGTCTGCCTCGTCGACGGTTCCGCGCCATCCGATGTAGCCGGAGTATTCAAGGGTGACATCGGGGTCGATCCGGGCACGGTTGGCCGACGTAATGCCGTCAGCGATGACAACGAGCGCGGCCTTTTCTTCCCGACCGCTGACGAACCGTACGGTGACTGAGTCCTCGTCCTGGTCAAAGCCGCAGGCGAACTCGCCCAGATGGTAGTGGTCGCGCCCGAAGTCGGAGAGCAAGGCCTGGTAAAACGTGCCCCAGGATGTGTGGGACCATGACCGGGCGTCCCGGTCGATGATGCGGTTTTCGGCGCCGATGTACTGAACCCAACTTGTCGTTGTGCTGACATCTTCCGGCCGCTGGGAACTGCGTTCCCGGAACCAGCGCAACGTATCCGGTTGTAGAACGATGCCTCCGCCGCGTCCGTCGAGGTCTGTGGGTGTCCGTTCGTAGACGTCCACGTCAAATCCCAAGTCACGGAGTAGAAGGGCAGCTGTTAGTCCGCCGATCGATCCTCCGATGACAAGCGCGCGAGATCCTTCATAAGCGCTCATGCTGCGGTTCCTTTCATTGAGGTGTGGTTTTCAGGGGTGCCTGCTGGGGCATCCGTTGGTAGTTCCGCGCCGCGGGTTTCGGGGGCAAAATACAAGCCAATGAGGGCGATGATTCCCGTGGCGGCCAAGACAGCTGTTGCCACTCCGAGGTTGCCGCCAAACCAGGAGGTTGCGATGACACCTGCGACAAGCGGGCCAGCCGCGGTGATATAACGGCCAATACTGTTCGCCAGGGCAATGCCACTCGCCCGCATGCTTGGTGAGAACATCTCGGGTCCGTAGACGAAGTTCCCCGACAGGGCGCCGAACAGGCCAAAGCCAACGATGGGAATGACGATCAGGTACGTGGCGTAGGAGTGCTCAAAGGGGAACAGGTAAGCGACGCTGACTCCGGAAATGAGGAAGCTGATCAGGAATGCCTTCTTGCGTCCAATGGCGTCGGCAATAAAACCCCATGATGCGTAGCCGAGAATTCCACCCGCATTGAATAGCATGGACGAGATGGCGACTCGGTGGTTCGCCTCCTGCGTTGGGAGTGATTCCGCGGCCGACATGTCACGGATGATCTGGGGGTACCAGGTGGAGACGCTCCAAAAGGCGAGAAGTGCCCCGGTGGCCAGTGCAGTACAGATAAGTGTTGCCCGCAGATGTGGTGGCGAAAGAAGCCTGCGGAGAACGAACTGGTCTTCTGGTAGGCGCGAGGTTTTGCCCTTGCGTTCCTTACGCCTGGCGATAACGTCTTTGATCTCTTCCGGCTCCGGGACGTAGCGGCGCAGGAACCAGACCAGAAACGCCGGAACAACAGCCAGAACCAACATGAAGCGCCAGCCGTTTTCGCTGAGCAGGCCATATGCCAGCGCTGCCATAAAGAACCCGCCTGCATATCCGGACATCATGACGCCGCAGGCACGGGCACGGTACTTGTTACGCCAGACTTCAGCTACCAGTGCCGCTCCAACCGGGGCTTCAACGCCTGACCCGAGGCCGGCTATGAAACGCAGTATGCCAAGCTGCCACCATGTATCCGCGAAAGCCGCAGCGGCGGTGAAGACTGCGTAGGTGAGGATGCCGATTGACAAGACGCGGACGCGGCCGAAGTAGTCTGCCAAGACGCCGAAGAGAATTCCACCCGTGGCCCACCCCGCAAGGAAGAGGGCCACTGTGAGGCCTCCGTAGACGCCGATCTGAGCGGAACTGACGGCGATGCCGGAGTGCGGCAACAGGTCTGTCATAGCCGGGCCGAGGACAAGCGCGTAGAGGCTGCCAGCGAAGCCATCGAGCGCCCATCCCATGGTGGTGCCGAACAGTACGAGCCATTGCACCCGCGTGATTTGCTGTCGCCAGCCGGGGGTCACCACCGGAACTTGTTTGGTCTGTGTCATGTGCGTCGTCCTTTCAGGATCCGGGGTGACTTAGTTCAAACGCCCAGGGGTGTCGGACCCGTACCAGTCGACGTCGCTATCGGCGATCCGCACGATGATTGTCTTGATCCAGGTGAAATCGTCGAAGGATTCTGTTCCTGCATCCTTGCCGGCGCCGGATTCCTTGATTCCACCCCACGGCAGCGACGGTTCGAGCCGGTGGTGGTCATTGACCCAAACCATGCCTGACTCAATAGCCGCAGCCACCCTGTGCCCGCGGGCGAGGTCATGGGTCCATACAGCTGCTCCGAGTCCGAAGCGGTTGTCGTTGGCCATTTCGATGGCTTCTGCCTCAGTGTCGAATGGCACGACCACGGCGACGGGACCGAAGATTTCTTCCTGGGCGACACGCATGCTGTTCGTTGCATCGGCGAAAACGGTGGGCTGCACGAAATACCCATCGCGGAGATCATCGGGCAGTTCGGGAACGTTGCCGCCAGCAGCGAGGCGAGCACCTTCTTCTTCTCCGATGGAAATGTAGTCCAAAACCTTGCGGCGCTGTGCGTCGCTGATCATCGGCCCAATTTGGGTTTCAGGCTTCGCGGGGTCACCAATCTTGATTGCGTTGGCCCTTGCAACCAACGCCTCAACGAACTCGGCGTACCGTTCCCGTTGCACGAGGAAGCGTGCTCCGGCCACGCACGACTGTCCGGAGGCAACAAAGGCAGCGAAGGCAGCACCCTCAGCAGCAGCGACCGGATCATAATCACCGAAGACGATCACGGGGGTTTTGCCACCCAATTCAGCGGTGATACGTGCAAACCGCGACGCCGTTGCGACGGCGGCAGAACGTCCAGCCTCGGTCCCGCCGGTAAGTGTAACTTTGGCGACGTCAGCGTGTTCGCTCAAACCGATCCCGGCTTCGCGTCCGCCGGTAACAACGTTGATGACGCCTTCCGGAACGCCTGCCTCTGTGACGATCCGGGCGATGGCAAGGGTTGTAAGCGGAGTCAGCTCCGACGGCTTCACCACGACAGTGTTCCCGGTAGCCAGAGCAGCAGAAAGGCTTCGGGCGAGGATCAGTGCCGGGTGATTAAAGGGAGTGATGATTCCACAGACCCCGAGGGGAGCGCGCTTTTGGTACGTCAGGTAAGGGCCGTCGCTGGGCAGAACAGCGTCCCGCTGGGCGGCGAGAAGGGCCGCATTATAGCGGAACCACTCCGGTACACGCGACAACTGCGCGCGGGTCTCAGTAATGGGGCGGCCATTGTTTTGTGTTTCGAGCGTGAACAAAGACTCGCTTGCCGCTTCCAGAGCGTCAGCAGCCTTCAGCAGCACCCTTGCCCGGTCGGTCCGGCTCATGCGAGGCCATGGCCCTGATACAAAGGCCATCCGGGCGGCGGCAACGGCCTTGTCGACGTCGACTCGGACACCGTCAGGCACTGTGGCTATCGGACGTGCCGTTGCAGGGTTTGAGATAGTCAGGAATGCTCCGCTCTCTGCGGGAACATCCTTCCCGTCGATGAACATGAGGTGCTCGATCATGTGTGCCTCGTTTCTTGTCGTCCGTCGGCTTTGACGTTCCGGAAAAGGGATCCTTATCAGTATGGGATTCAAATCACAGGAAAAGCATGTCTTTGCGAACACAGTTATTTAATAACTATGTAGTTGGAAACATTTTGGGATACACTCGTTGGATGACGCGTGATAGCCAGAGAGCCCAAGGATCGCTTGAAGTCCGTCGCTGGCTGGACAGTGTTCGGGCCATCACGCAGACGGTTGTCACAGCTCAACCGCTCTCGCGGGTGCTCGATTTGATCGCCGAAACCGCTGCAGGGCTTATGGGCTACGAGTTCTGTGGGGTGCTCTTGCCTGACTCGTCCGGTCAGAGGCTCACCATTGAGGGTTCAAGTGGCCTTTCCCAGGAGTACATAGACCAGGTCAATGCGGATCATCCGGTTCTTTTGAACCAGAGCGTCGAATCAGAAGCCCCCTCCAGCAAGGCCTTCCGAACCGGAAGCCCCGTCGCGATTGCCGATATCCAAGCGGAGCCGCAGTTTGCGCCGTGGGGTGGGGTTGCGCGGGAGCAGGGGTATCGATCAATGATCTCCGTGCCTCTGCTCGATTCGCGTCAAGGAGTTATTGGCACCCTGAACTGCTATCGCAGGGGCACTCACGACTTCGGTCAGCAAGAGATAGCGCTCCTAGCGGTACTCGCAGACCATGCGGCGATAGCACTCACCACCTCCCGCCTGCGTTCCGCCGAAGCCAGTCGAATAGACGAACTGGTGCTACTCAACAGGGAACTCCACTCGCAGCGCGACTTGCTGGAAAAATCCGAAGAGATTCACCAAAAACTGACGGATATTGCCCTAAGAGGAGGCGGCGTTCCTGGCATCGCCGTCGCACTCTCGATTCTGATACACCGCGCAGTTTTGATCGAAGACGTCCAGGGGGCAGTGATCGGACGATCCGATCTCGACGCAGTATTCCCCGACGATAGAACCAGAACCGGCATCAGGGAAGAACATTCGCTCTCCTTCGTGATATTTCCTGTGCTTCTCAACGAAAGTGAAGTTGCACGGATTTGGACGGTGACCGACTCCGGACCTCTGACTCCCATCGAGACCCGTGCCGTTGAACACGCCACGGTGATTACCTCTCTTGAAATCCTGCGCGTGCGAACCGCTGAAGAAGCGCAGTGGAGACTTCAGGGAGAGGTCCTGAATGACCTCCTCAGCGGCGAGCCCTCCGCATTGGATACAATCCACGCCCGCGCCGAACGCTTGGGCCACGACTTGAGCGTTGAACATACGATGGTCGGTGTTTCCCTGTCCGAGGTGGCACAAGACGATATAAACGTTTGCCTGCAGCAGGGCCTCCGGCGGATTAACGCCTGGGCGTCAGCGTTGAAACCGCGGCCCCTGTGCGCCATCCATCACGACAGGATTGTCGTACTGCTACCGACGTCCCTTGAGAGTCCTGCAGTGGAGACCACCACAACCGAGAAGATCCGCAAGATGGCCGCTTCACGCCGGCCTCGCGCCACCGCTACCGCTGTATCCCGCGGTCCCATCAGGGGCCTCAGCATGTACCCCCGTGCATACCGGTCTGCGGCCGGGGCTTTGAACATGCTCGCCCTGGCTGGGCGAACTGACACATCAGTCACTTTTGATGATCTTGGGCTTGTAGGTTTGCTACTGCAACTCGACGACTCCAGCCAGCTACTCCGATACGCGGACCGCGCCCTCGGTCCCGTCCGCAGCCATGACGAAACCCGTGGAACTGAGCTCCTCAAGACCTTGCGAACCTATTTCTCCTCAGGGCAAATAAACATAGATACAGCCCGGCTTCTGCAAGTTCACCCAAACACGGTCGCCCAACGGCTTCGTCGCATACAAACCCTGACCAACAAAGACCTTTCACGCCCGGACCACGCAATGGACCTCGCAGCAGCCTTGGCCATCGGCGACGTTGCCGACACAAATCCCATGTCCGCACCGGCCCCCATTAGGAAATCAGCCCCAATTCAAGAGCGACTCATCGCTGAGCGCCAGTAGGCTCGTAATGGGGAGGATTCGTGACACTAGAGAAGGATGGTCGTAGTCGACAATGGCGGCTGCTCAGCACTGAATAGCTGCTTGCCCCGCTCGTGCGACCCTGTCGCAGTTGTCCGTGCGTGTTTCGGACGCCAGCAATCCGGAGATACCCCTCGTAGGGACTATGGGCCGCAATGACCTCTTCAAGCTGGAGCGCGGTCGCGACGTGTGTCAGGGCCGCCACGTTTGTCAGTTCGCAACCGAGCAGCCCCTCGATGGTCCGTCGCCGTCGGACAATAGTGTTCGTGTGAACGGACAACTGCTCTGCGGCGCCGGGCGTCGAGGTCGTTCCGTACCAGTGCTGACAAGGTTTGAACCACTGTCGTATCCCGGGAGGCGTCGTGACGGCGGAAGGGCGCCACGACGTCCTCGCAATACGAGAGCAGGCTCACCGAATCCGGAACCTGAAGCAAGAGCCCTGCCAGCCGAAGATCGCCAACGAGCAGGGTCTGCCCGGACATTCCTCTAAGCTTGGCCAGCTCGACCGCGGCGCGGGCCGTCAAGGCCGAAATCGAACTACCCGGACTGGGCTCGCCTTCGGCGAATATCCTCGTGGGCGTGGCGGGCGGACTCCAACGGTTCGCGGCCCAAGGGCCACAATGTGACAACGTAATCCTGGTGCACCCCGATGAGGGATCGCGGACGAGACTCCCTGTTTGGGAGCCCCACGGTGCGGGTGAGCCGGTGCTGGAGTCCGGCATTTTGCCCCCAACCACGTCCTGTCACGATGACGGTGTGAAGTAGTGACAAGTCATGCCCGTGCCTTCGGCCTGCCCGATAAAAGAGAGGGATGCGGGGCCACGGGCGGTGAGAAGCCCTGAGAGAATTTCTCCTGACTGCTTCCAAGCGGTTTCGGCGACACTTCCGGCTCTGAGGAGTTCTAGTGCCATGACGGTCGCGGCGTGCTCGATGGTCCGCCGGTCCAAGGGAGACAACTCGGCCAGACTGCCGGTTAACCAGATCCAGGCACCCACTTCTTTCTTGATCACAGATCGCCGTCCTATGTCCGGGAACGGAACGGTCGCTGGCTCCGTCCGGCCGGTCGCTGACCATCAACCCGTCGCCGGCGAACCGGGAGGATCTTCTGGCAATTGATCTGTTGGGTTTGTGCCGGTCCCGGCCGGTGCGAAGGTATTTGACGAGTTCCCGGGAGAGGCCGCCGCGGCCACGGATGTAGAGGGCCTGATAGATCGTTTCGTGGACGATGTGCAGATCCTTGCGCCTTCTTCAGTTGACGGCAGATCAGTCCAGGACTCCACCAGCGGTCCAGCTTTGCCTGGACGTAAGCCTTCAGTTCAGGAAGCACCCCGATTTCCCTGCCGTGGTCGCTGACGCCGGGTCCGCGCCTTCTTCTGCGCGTAGTGCGGGCGGTACTGTCCCGCCGGCACGCACCCTTTACAACCAACGCCCGACCTCAAGCGACCCCTCGTTGCCTGCAATGGAAGCCTCGCTTCCCGAATGGCTGCTCACCGGTACCGTCGTAGTCCGACTCAACGCGACAAGTGTTGAAAGGAACACTGAACCGACAATATTTGTGTTGTTGAAATATATTCAGGCCGTGATTTGAATCCCATACTGGTAGAGATCCTCTGCAATCAGATCGCAGCAGAGCTGCTGGCCACCCTGAAACGAGAAAGACCTTTGTTTATTTACGGCCAGGACGTTTCCGCGGACAGCGGGGCGTCTCGGACTATGTCGAATCCTGACGGCGCGGCCAATCGCCACTGTGCCTGCCGGAGATCGGGCCGATGTCGACAAAGCCGTCGCCTACGCCAAGGCAGCTTTCACGTCTGTCCCGTAGCCGCGGACTAGCCGGGCTGATCGAACCAAGTAGCCGGGAGCACGTTGGCTGAGCCAGCAACTAATTACCTCAAACCCTGCAACGGCAACACCGGCGACGGCGGGAGCCAATGGCAGCAGCGCATCACACATTCGAAACACGAAAAGGCTGGAGACATGGAAATCGCAATTGACCTCGAAATCGCAGTAGGCACCGTGGCCGACCGTGCCGACATGGAACGGCGGCTCGATGAAGCCGTGGCCATCGCCATGACATGGGCAACGCAGGAAGGGCGTCGGGGCATTCTGGTCACGCGACATGACCGTGACTCCTTCACGGTAGCCCTCAGTGATGCTGTCCCCTTCGGGCTGACCCGCGAACACCAGAACTGGTGAACCACCGACGGCGCGGCCGAAACTCGAATGCCGACAGATCTTCGGAAATCCCAGTCGCACAATCTCGGACGTAGGGGAATCCATCCCGAAGAGAGTCCCAGAGAGTACAGGTTCAAGCCACGAAGAGAATGCGACTCTGGCACGGAGACCAGGGGCCGTCCGATAATTCCTGTTCCTGGTGCGCGGGGGAAACACGGGCAAATCCCAGCTCATGATGCTTCCGAAAAGCAGGCTACGTACAAAAGCGCCTAAGCCTCAGCCTCGTCGGGAATCAGAGGAGCAGCTCGGCCCCCACCGCACAAAATCCGGAGCAAGCCCGCAGCCTGCTCCGGCAGGCCGCCGTTAGCTGGGGGGCATTACCTGACGACAAAAAGCATCGGGTGAGAACGCGATGGACGTTAATGACATAAGGCGGACGATCCGATGCCGCGTGGAAGAAGGCGAATTCACCCTGCTATACCTGTGGATCACGTTCCGGGCAAACGGAGGCGTTGCCTGTAGAACGTCTCTGTACGCGTTTGTCCACGGTCTACACCCACTGTCGAACAATGACACGCTCGTGTTGGGCTCCGTCGTTCAGATCTAAAGGAAATTTGATCACCGGCGCGAGAAGGCAAGGATGTACGGGCACTGTCGACCCGCCCGCGGACGTCAAGACAAAGATCCGATGAATCCAGGAAAGTTCGCTGAATCCCAGAGTTCACGCTGCGCGAGGCAGGGTAGGGGCGGGCAACCGGAGCATCCTGAAAATCAGTGAACCTCCCGCACTGCGTTCCCGACGGAGCCCTTTCGTAGACGGTGCCAGCTCGCGAAAGGAGTCGAAGTGACGTGCTGACATTTGATCATGGACCGCAACACTTTAGAGCGCATGGGGTTCCGAGAATTTCACACCATGCTGGCTATGGACCCTATGGCCCCGCCGCTGAGTCACGGGGCATACGTTGTCCTTCGCCCTTCTTCGGACGAGCCCCGGTTTCTAACAGAGAGTCGAGGGGGTCGCTTTAAGGGGCAGGACCGAACCGTGCGCCCTGCTGACGCTCTTAGGCGAAGCTGGGTGCCGCATACGCCTGTCCTCTATATCGGAGGTGCCGGCACGAAGGCCGGTCAGAGCACGCATCTGCGTGGCCGCATAGATTCATATCGGCAATACGGTCTTGGCCTCCCGAAGTCCCACGCCGGCGGTTGCCAGGTCTGCAACTGGCCGATTGTGAGGAACTCCTGATTACGTGGAAGGAGACCCCTGGAGTCCCGGGCTTAGTCTTGGAACAAGGTTTGAGGAAGCTGTTTGCCGACGACCACGACGGAGCAAGACCCTTCGCAAACGGACCCTTGAAAAGAAGGTAGCGCCGGTAACTAGTCGTTGCTGCCGCCCCATGTTTCTCGAAAGACGGTGACACGCGGTGAATGTACTTCCGTGTGTTCCGCTTCCAAGGAACTGGAACATCAGCGTCGTTGACCGAGGCTGGGCAAGCCGCCGCTGACAACACTCTTCACATGAAAGCGCCCTCATTAGCTTCTGAAATCCAACCCGGGCGTGCAACGAAGGACCTTGCGTCGAGGCGGTCACCTTGGCTTGAGCGGCGTTCAATTTGGCGCTTTCAAGGACCCATTTGGCCGGACTCCCGGACACCGATAGTGGAGATTCCGTCAACTTGGAGTCTGCGTATCTCATCAAATACTGACGACGCTGCATGGACTCGGGCGTAGTTGAGCGGTCCGTGACGGGGGGCCGGTTGGAGTCATCCACGGCTGGAAGTAGGAGGCAGATTGGCCGTTCCTTCGCAGCAGAAGCGGCGGGCAACCATCGAAATGAGTCCCGGTTGTGGTGCAGGAGCCTGCCTGACCAAGTGAACCTTCAAATTGGCTTCACGGCATGTCGAAGGGCAGTGCTATATAGGCGGTGCTTTTGTGCATGTTCCAGCCGGCGACTATGCCGGAGCCGATCATTTGGTCGCTGAGGCGGGCGAGGCGGTAGGCGGGGTCGGTGTCGAGGGCTAGTTGGAGGTATTGGTGGGCTTTGCTGCCTTTGCCTTCCCACCAGTTGATGTAGCCGATGGCCGTGAGGACTGGGGCGGAGTGCTGGGCGCTGGTGCGGGTGTAGGCGTGGAGGAGCAGTTGTTGTGCCCACTCGATGCGTGACCACTTCGGGGTCTGTTTGGTTTGGGCGAAGAGGATCTGCTGCATGGGTTCGTCGACCCCTGGGATGTCTGCGAGGAGCCGGTCGCGGATCGTGGGGAATTGCAGGTTTGAGAGCATGGCAGTCGTCATCGCTGGGGAAGGTTTTGGAGTCGAGCATGCCGGCCCAGAGTTCCCGGCCTTGCCGGAGGGCGGTGTCGGTTGGTTGCGTCTTGATGGTTTCGATGTGGTGTTGGACGGCTGTTGCCTTGGCTGCTTCCTGGCCGGTGGTTGGGAGGGTGATGCGGTTGGTGGGTTCGATGAAGCTGCCGCGGTAGACGAATTCGGCGTTGATGGCGCTGGTCTGGGTGGAGCTGACGGGCAGGGCGAGGCTTGTGCCGGGTTCGTCGTCGTAGGGTGAGAAGGTTTCGTCTCCGACGACGAGTCCGTCCCGGATGGTGATGCCCTGTTCGGCGAGTACGCCCGTGAGCGCGGCGATGGTGCCGGCATGGGGTTTGGCCTGTCCGGGCTGGTTGGTTTCGCTGGTGTAGATGGCGAAGAGGATGGAGGTGGCGTTGCCGTCGCTGGTTAGGTAGTGGGCGACAGTGTGTGCATAGGGGATTTCCTGGCCGGGTTGGTGGGGAGGTCGATGCGCAGGGTCGCACCGATGCTGTTGTCGTTCATGGTGATGCAGACCAAGCTTTCCTGGGGCCAGAAGCCGAGGGTGTGCCCAATGAAGCTGAGAACGTCTGATGGGGTTTTGATGGTGAGCTTTTCCATGATCCCTTGATTCCCTTATTCCCTTTACCCGTTGATTTTCGTGTACTTCTGCGGTTGTTGGTGGTGGGCGTCGTTCTGGTAGGGGACCATCGGCTGGGTTGAAGGGCCGGAGTGCAACTTGGGGGACCGGCCACGGGGGCGAAAACTTCATCCCTCAGCGCGGATAACTCGGCTTTGGAGAAGTTTTCGTTCCCGGGGTCGGCGCGCAGCGCCCTGGTTGCGTGGAGGACCCGCCCAGCGATCATGGGGGATATCAGAATGACAAGCAGTTCATACTTCTGCTTGTCCATCGGCGCCAGAGAATCAAACGGCATGACTTCTGATCGGCTGCGGACATTTCGGTGGGGATTGTCGGGTCGGGCCTATCAGCGTGCACGGCTTCCAGTCTTGGCATCGAACAACTAGTCCCACCGGATCTGAGACCAAGCAGTTGGCGAGGACTCGCATTTGAGTCACCGAGTCCAGGGTCGCCGCCGGAAGAAGGGTTCTGTCGGTTTGGTCGAGTCCGTGCGAGGCAGGGGAGGGGCGACATGACATCGTCAGTTCACCGCATCGGCCATGAATCTGAGCGCCGCAAGGCGAAGGGCGGGGAAAGGCTGCGCGAGAAGAGGTGTCGAGTCGGTGGCCTCATAGTCGCGCTCTCTGAAGAGCGGCCGCACACCATCCTGGGATCGCGGCGCGATGGGTGAGGAACGCCTCGGCGCTCGACGGCACTGGGATCTGATGCCGCTCCGCCGTGTACTGGCTGGGACCCTGTAGCCCTCGCAGGGTAGTGTGCCACTACACAAATTCATTTGGGGGACAGCATCATGGCAAGGACAGTTACACAGGTCTGCTCTACTGAAGGCTGTGGCAAGCTTGCGGCATTTAGGACCACCACCAGACCTTCCTGGTGTTTGGACTGCATCGACCAGCTTTTTCGTGTCGGCGGCCTGATCCCACTCGAGCCTTTTGTTGACCGCAAGACGTACCGCCGTACAGAGTGCATCGCCTGCAAATCTCGGTTGCCCTACCGGTTCGAGTACGTGCTCGATCAGCGGACGTACGGGCCAGTGTGCAGAGTGTGCCACTGGCGCGAATGGGGAGAGCAAAACCGCGCCAGGACAAAGACAGAACTGGACCAGGCCGTGGGTGCGGCACTGAAGGCGCCGACTGGACTCAGCGAGACAGACCGGGAGCTGCTCGCCACAGACCTGGCGGTGCGAGCATCGGCGAGGAGATGGTGGTGGCCAAAGAAGCGCATCCAGGCGACCGTCGGAATGCTCCACCATGACCTATTGTTCGATACCGCAGAACACAATGACGGCATGGACCCCGTTGCTATCAAGTGCCGCAATTGCGGCCATGAGCACGTAGAGCTGCCCGGCCGTTTGGCCGCAGAGCTATCTGGTCACTGGTGCCTTTGCCCTATCTGCAACAACCGCAACAAGGGCATCTGTGCCTCCGATGTCGTCATCGGGTTTTCGTCCCATGGCTTGTTGGTCGCTGAACCGGAGTCAGGAACGGACACTGTCCAAGCTGCCCGGTGCGCACGCTGTGAGACACCCAAGCGGATTTCCATGCGTCGCCTGAACAGGGGCGCCGTTCCTTGCTACGTGTGTGATGGCGCCGCGGATCCATCGAGCCCCCACCGCGTGTATCTCTTCCACTTTCCGCGTTGGCACGCATACAAGGTCGGCATCACCAACAGCGGCAACGATTCACGCCTGGACAGGCACCGGCTTGCCGGTGGACAGCTGGTTGAGCTCATCGAAGTACCGCATCGGGGTGCTGCCTTCTGGGTTGAACAGGAGGTCCTCAGCGCCATGCTGCCGTGGCCCGCTACGGGCCTACCTACAGACCGGGCAATCAGCGGATGGACTGAGATGTGGGACGACAGCGCCCCCATAAATGTTCGCCTGGGTGACTACATCGAAGCGGCCAATGCGATCACCATTGACCGCGAACTCGTCGAGGATTGGAAGCGGAACAGGTCGACGCCGGTCCTGCCCCCTTCCGACGTCGTGCTGAACGGTGGCGACGCCGTTTGCTTCACTGGCTCGGGCCCCGAGAAGTCCCGTGCCGAGTGGAAAGCACTAGCTCAAGGAGTCGGACTCCGCGTAGCAGGTTCCGTCACCTCGA
Source organism: Arthrobacter sp. efr-133-TYG-120 (assembly GCF_030209785.1). Lineage (NCBI taxonomy): Bacteria > Bacillati > Actinomycetota > Actinomycetes > Micrococcales > Micrococcaceae > Arthrobacter > Arthrobacter sp. efr-133-TYG-120. The sequence continues at coordinate 39,508 of NZ_JARVRI010000024.1, read as the reverse complement.
CCACTTCGGCTCTTGTGGCTCCTCGCGCCGGTAGCCCGAACACGAAGGTAGCCGTGGCCTTGAGTATGGGTGTACCGGTCATCAGCTATGAGGATTTTCTTGCGGCTATGGAAGCCCTGGAATAAGCCCCGCACGTCATCCTCTCCTCCAAGTTCATGATCGGGAAGGTGGTGACGAGGACGTCGATGGCGACCAGAAAGTTGTCGCCGCCGGACAATCAAGGATGATGTCGGTCAGCTTGATCAGGGTGGCCGGGACCGCCGTGGTCCGCACGATCGTGGTGACCGCGTAATGCGGGTGGGTGCCGCGGGCGAGTTGCATCCGGACCAGATCGCCCAGGATACTGGCGGCCTTGAAATACTGAAGCGTCATTCTTTGGCGCAGAAATGGGCAAAAGGGTAGGTGTTGACAATGTCAACACCGACCCTTTTCCGATTGGGTTCGTACATGGGCCGGATCGGCCCGTATTCCGCATGCTTCCGGGGGAGTCCAGTGTTTGCGGGGGAGGAAATGCAGTTCGAGTCCCACCTCGGGCACAGTGTTTCCGCAGGTCAGAGGCTTTTTGTCTTTTTTTCTGTTGACAAAGCTTGACATGTGTAAGCCTGCGGCATAGCGATAATCCCCTTTGGAAGTGCCAGGCAGGTCTCATTCCTGGTGGGGTCTTTATGCCGGCATTCCTGCTGGCATGCTTGGTTCGTTGTCAGTGCCGATGGCTACAGTGGGCTTATTCCGGCAACTTCCCAGGAGAACTCACATGCCTTTGACCGATACCGCAGAGCTTGATCAGCTACTCGGCTTGGCCTTCTCGATGCACTCATCACCGGGATCCTACGCGTTTGTGCTTGGGGCGGGGATTTCAGTACCGAGTGGTGTTCCCTCTGCGTGGGGTGTCCAAGAAGAGCTGATCCAAAAGGTTGCAGCCGTGGAGAACGAATCTCCGACGGATCCATTCGAATGGTACGCCCAGCGGTTTGGCGTTGAACCGTCGTACGAGTCATTGTTGGAGAAGTTGGGGCCCACGCAAGTTGAACGTCAGAAGCTTCTTCGTAGTTTCTTCGAGCCGGACGAGGAAGAGCGTGAACAAGCTCTGAAGCGACCTACCCAAGGTCATCGAGCGATAGCCAGGCTTGTTCGGTCCGGGAAGGTTCGAATTGTCCTGACCCTCAATTTCGACAGGTTGATGGAGGCGGCTCTTCGCGACGAAGGTATCGAACCTGTCGTCGTTAGCCACCCGGCTGACATTCATGGGTTGCCGCCGCTCCATACCCTCGGCGCTCTCGTTGTCCACCTGCATGGTGATTACCTGAATCCGACCGCGATGCGAAACACCCAGCAGGAACTGGCCGGTTACGAATTGCACGTGGATCAGTTTCTGGATCGGATCACTTTCGACTACGGGCTGGTGCTGGTCGGCTGGTCGGCCACGTACGATCCGGCGCTCGTTCGTGCTCTGAGTCGTAGCCCTCGTCGCATTTACACGCCGTATTGGATTGAGCCGAGAGACCTCAGTGAATTGGCTCAGGGCCTGCGATCTGCACTCGGTGCTGTCAAGGTTTCCTCGACGGCGGACGCTGCTCTTGGGAATTTGGCTGATGCCATTGACTCGTTGGGGGAGCGTGCTGCGCGGCACCCCCTAGCCGTAGCTGCCGCGGTAGGCACTGCCAAACGCTATCTTTCCGGCAGAGCCACCGCTATCGGACTTCACGATCTCATCAAGCAGGAGCTTGATCGGCTAAGAAATCAGAACGATCTCCTCCTGAGCCATACGGGTGAAGAGTCGCCCGACGGCGGATACCGCGCGATGGTCGCCCGCGTGGAGGAAGCAACCTTCGTGCCGACGGCTTTGCTGGCCACGGCAGCCTACTGGGGGAGCGAGTCCACGGACCGCTGGTGGATTCCGGAAATTCCCAGATTCGCCGGGCAAGCCAGAGGAAGTGGACTGACAGATGTTCTTCGCCTCCAGATGATTTGCGCAGGCCAGTTTCTATACTCCGCAGGCGTGGCCGCAATTGCCGCCGGACGATACGAACTCGCGCGATCACTCATTCGCATGCCGGTTCCAGCCCCCTATGAAGGGGTCACGCTGGCTGGAGACGCGCTGACACCTGAAACCATAGTTTCGAGTTCAGGCTCGCCGGCCAAGCTGCTGTTTCAGCGCATTGAGCCAATCTTCGTTGAACATCTGGCCACCGGAAAGCAGCAGTTCGACGATTCGTGGGAGGCCTTTGATTTTCTGAGAATCGTGGAAGTGACACTGCAACGCGCCGGTTCGCAGGAGGCCGTGGACAGGGTCCGAGCGTCCGACGTCGCCCTGGCGGCAGCCAAGGAGCGAATGGCCGCGGCCAATGCTTCTAACGATGCCGATGAACACGACGAGGCGTCCTCGGCGCTCCGGTTGGCGGTGCAGGCTGCCGACCGGGCGCTTGGACAGTACGCTGACATGATTCCAGTTTTCCGCCCCTACCTACGGGTCCAGCACGCTCCTCGGGGAATGGCACATCGTTCGGTCGTGGGAGGAAGAATCCTTGGACAGTTGGAAAATGAGGGCCAATCATCGCCAATTGTGATCGCGGGTTTTGGCGGAGGTGATCTTGAGCTGTTGATTTCCACGTGCCAGGCGGTCGATGTGGCAATTGGTCGAGTGGGGCACGAGGCTGCCTTTGCCAGTCTCCCGCGCGGCGGCGGCATCGTTCCGGACCACTTCCGCATCGGGGATCTGTAGACGCGGCCCTTGGACGATCTCACGGCCGCTCATAGTGTCACCTTGGAGTTGTAGCAGTTGGATCCAAAGCCGAGGCGAAGCCTGGAATCTGCTGGCGGGCACGGCTTCTGCAACCCGGTATAGCGCAAGATCGCTCGCCTGGCTTGTCTGAGCTGAGTTACTTTTTCGTCGGTTCAGCGTGAGTATTCTGCGAGAGTCCTGTTGCCTGCGTACACCAGACGGTCGACGAGGTTGAGCCACTTGCTTCCGGCTCCTCGTGCGTCGGCCTCTGGCTTGATCTCCACCAGCCACTCGTTCATCGGCGCATAGGAGACGAGCTGCCGGTCCGTTTTCGAAAGGCACAGCGCGTCAAGCCAGCTCAGACCTTTGCTCAGCTGTGTCTCGATGGGGAGTTGGCGCAGGAACCGGATGAGCTCGAGTAGGCATGAGGATTTGCCGGCTGCGTATGGGAGCCACTGAGGAATAAGGTCCACGAGATCGTCGGGTTTCACCCACTCGAAGGCGTGGCGCCCGAGCTCGTCGTGCAGTGACTGGGTAGTCCCAGGGTGGTTCGGAAGGAGGTGGCTCAGCGCGTAGTCACTGAAGCTATCTGCTCGGTCGTAAATGGCTCTGTTGGCGTCCACCTGGTCCAGGACGTGTGCAAACAGGGTCGGCCACACTTCTCCCGCGGCGTCAGCGAGCTCTTGGGTCTCCGCTCCGACCGCTGCCAAGTCCCGCAGGAACGCGCTGAACACGTGGCTGGCGGGGGCGAGGGCCGTGACGTACTCAAACAGCAGGTCGTCGACTGCGCCCGCACGCGACCGGATGTGCAGCAGCGCCCGTGCGGCGGATATGGTCTGGGCACCGCGGTCGTCGACGAAGTGGACGTCTTCGGAAAGCTCCTGGGTGACCATGGCGTGTGCCTGCGCCTTCAGGAGCGTTTCCAGGTCCTGTTGGGCGATCTCCGCGACGCAGGCGCTGGATGAGGCGGCGCGCCCGAGTACCCGGATGGTCGCGCTGAGGCGGGACGTGTCGAGCCGCTCCCGAGGAATCTCCGGAATCCGAGCCATGACGTCGCCGGTTACGACGACCTGGGGGAATTGCTGAAGCGCGTCGTCGAACTCGCCGATTTCGCAGAGCCGGGTGAGGTCGAGCGCCCACTGGTAAGCGGTCAGATGCATACATGGGTCGCCTGAGCACGGATGCTCCCAGATGGTGTCACACCCACGAGCGAACTTCAGGCAGGTGTCTGTCGCTGCGAGCGGGCCCAGGGCCGCGGCTGCCGCGGCGACATCGTCCGGGGTCGCGCCGGCCGTCGCGAGGTGTTCGGCAAGTTCAGGAAGAAGCAGGTGCGGGATGGCTGCGGCGGCGGCTGCCCGCGTTCCGATGTCGTTCTCAAACGTGACTACGTCGGTGTCGTGTGAGGCGTCGGCCTCGGCCCGTTCGAGGATGCCCAGGATGGAAGTGATCGCGAAGGAACTATTCTGGCCGAACGCTGCGGGATTTCCTTCCGCGGCGCTACGGATTGCGGCTGATGCAACGTAGGCGAGTGCGAGGCACGGTTCGGATGCTGCGAATTCAGGTGGGTTGTCGTGCAGGTCCTTGACCAGTGCGAGGTCTTCCGCAATCTCAGCCGGAGTTGGCGGCGTCCAACCTTCTTTCTGCTGTCGTGCCGGAATCCAGTACTTGTTCTGGAGCCCTATGAGGAGGTTGCCGCGGGTCATGTCGGCTCGCAGCGGAGCGAGCTCTTCTTCGATGATCCTGGGCTCCTTGACCGAGATGAGCACTCCGCCCTCTGTGGGTTCGGTCGTCATGTTGTCCGCGTCGAGCGCAGCTGCCCAGCGATGGAGGGTGGGCTCGCCAGCGTCGAACCGGGCGGCGTTGGCGACTAGCTTCGCGCCTAAGTCTCTGAGCTCTTGTTGGGGCTCAGGGCCGGCGCTTACCGCAAGGAACCCTGCGATGTCGCGCAGGTACCATTTACGTCGTTCGGGATTTGTGATGGCATCATCGGGCGCGCGCATGAATCCAAAGGACTCATGAGTAGCTCGGATGGAGTCGAAGTACCAGACGAGAGGCTCGACAAGGTACCGATCAAGCACCTTCGGGTCGTCGGCTAAGTGACGGATGGTGGTGCCGACAATAAGTGCAGGCATGGCCAGGTTCTCGCATCCGTTCAACAGAGCTGTCGCCACATTTCCAATCTCAGCCCCGTCGGCGATCCTGCTGTCGACCCACCGTTCGACGGCCTGGAGTGCACTCATGCATGGGTACGGTCCATTGGTATTGCCGCGGTACCATCCCCAGACGTTGCTGTCTCCGACGTAGGCTCGCTCGGTGCCGTCGATCGCAAGCGTGAACTTCGAGCCGGCAGCGACAGCTCCTGGGCCGTCCTCAGCGAGGCAACGGATGTTTGCTGCATGGTTTAGTATCCGGTTCACGACCGGAACCCAGTCTTTGTGCTGACACATTCGAATTAGAACCCAGAACGACCCATACCCGTGGTTGCTCAAACGTTGGAAACCGCGTGTCTGGTGGTCGCGTATACCGTTCCAGAGTCTCGAGCCGTTACCGCCTCGGTTGTCGATGTAGTAGGCCTCGGTGAGCTGGAGAAGGAACTTGGGGTCGTACGAACCGAGACCCCATGCGCTCCAGTCGAGGTCGACTGCCGAACACTTCGTCGTCCTGGTGCCACAGCTCGTTGACCTCCTCGATCAGGAGGCGCACGACCGGCTCACCGCGTGGCACGTCGACCATGTTTTCGTGCCGCTAGTGGAGCGAAACGACTCTGACGAAGGTCGCAAGAATGTCGTCCGAATCGGCGGCACCTGCGTCAAGGATGTGCCGGAGAAGGTCGTACGCGTTCGGCATCTCAAGTACAGCTTCAAGCGGTACGTCCTTCCAGCGGGCCGTGGAACCGTCACCGAGGGCGTCGAACTGGGCCATCAGTGCCGCAAGCTCAGTATTTGGATCGTCCGCACCGGTGAGCTTGCCTTCGCATGCGAGCTTGGCGGCGGACATCGACCATCGCATGGGCCCGGATGTTTTCAAGGTTTCTGTGATGGAAGGTGACCGCACGAGGCGCACGGATGTCGCGAAGCGACGGACTTCTTCGTGGGCGAACTCGGGCTCGGCTTTGCGCAGGTTCTCTGGCGCCACCAAGAGGTCGGCCCGGAGAGCGTCGAGCGCGGCATGATCAGGGCGAGGGGAGGTTCGATCGGCCTCCGGCAGTTCGAGCTCTGTCTCGCTCATAGCCAGCAGGGCTTCGGTACGCGCTGTCGCTGAACTTCCGCCTGCTGCGCGGCCGATGAGGTTCTTCCAAATCAGCTCAAGACAGCCCCAGTTATCCCGATCGTGAATTTGGCGGTTGCATTGGGTTTTCACTCAACTACGCGAAGTCGTTTTTCGGTACGCCTCTCATGCAGAAGGACGCCTATAACGTCGCGGGCGCCGTGGACTACATCTTCACGACCGAGCACGCCTGGATCGTCGCTCGCATCCAGAGCGGCGAGGTCCTGGCTTGGTCGGTAACAGTCACGGACAAGCGCCTCAAAGTAGACCTCAGGAATCTGACGTTTGGTTTAGTCAAGGGAAAACTTGGTCGGTCCCGCTTCTCCGATGTCGTAGAGCAGCCGTCAGGCGTGATCGAAGAGGTTGGCTCGGTCAGCTATGCCTACGCAGAACGCACCTACTTTGGTAGGCCATCGGCCTACCAATCGTTCGTCTTCATGCACAACCTGGAAGGTGTCGGCACGTTCGAGAACGGCGGCAGCACATCTGCAGTGGGGACGCGCCCATTTTCACCACAGACAGCCCGCAGCCGGCTCTGGAAAGCATTAGGGCGACTCGCCAGTCCACGACGGTCAACACATTTCCGTCGTGTGGCCGTGACGACTCGTTCCTTGAAGGCGGAGCCGCAATGTGGCCGGTGATCTTCCATGAGTTCGTGATCCCGTTCCGTTCATCGCCAGCCCAGTGGCAGCTGTGGTTGAGCAACAGGCTGGCAGGCATTGGGAAGCGCTGACTACGAGCCGACGGACGGCGGTGCCTTCTTTATCAAACGGGGGAGGAGTCAATTTGCTCGTTTCATAAAGGCGGCAGGTTTCACACTGAATCTATCCACCCTCAACGGGCTGAGCTGGTACGCAATACCTGAATCCCGAAGATCTTGGTGATGCTTGCTAGAGTCCGAGGATGACGACTGACTTCACCGCCGAAGCGGAAAAGCTGACAGAGGTATGCCGAGGCATTTTTGGGGACGAGAGCAAGTGGATTGCCGCCGATGGCTACCCGCACAGCCTGGCGCTCTGCATCATTGACTCCATCTTCTCGACGGGTTCTCACTACAACAGCGTCATCAACGTCGTGAATGAGTACCGGGCCTATCGGCGCGCCGAGGGCGGTGACGCGGACCAGGACGGCACCAAGGAGCTCCTGGCGACCTTTGCTGCCGGGGGCAATAGTGCGGCTGTCTGGGCCGACGAGGTCGTGGATAACCGCAAGCCGGCGCACACCAAGAAGAACGCCCCTCTGAAGGCCGAGGTGATCCGGCAGGCGGCTGAGAAACTCCACGAGCTGAACTACAGGACACGGAATGACCTGCATCGGGCTTACGCCGAGGACGAGCACCTCACCGGGCTGAAGAACGTCTGGCTGGACCTGCCAAGCCAGCGTTCCGGCGTGACGTACAACTACCTTCTTATCCTTGCCGGCTTCCAGTCGGTGAAACCGGATCGTATGGTGATCCGGTTCATCAAGGAGCACGCCGAGCTGGGGGACCGGCGGCTCAGCGAGGAGGATGCTGCGGTACTGATCAAGCGGGTTGCGGAGCTCTATCCCACGGAGCCACGCCGGCTTGACCACGTGATCTGGCGGCATGTGTCAGGGCGGGATGTCTTCAAGGAGGAGGAAGTGCTCGCGCAGAACATCCGGAGGTGACGCGTGATCATGGGCGACGAAGGGTATGCACCCAGGGTGGGTCGAGAACGGTGAGGAACACAGAGCAGGACATGAGCAATGACAAGAGCGCAGGCAACAGCCAGCCTGCGGTTAACATTCAGAATGAGGATAAGGAAATCCCAACCTGGCACTCAGCATGGGCCCGAAGCGTCGAGACTCCTGAGGAACTCTGGGCCGAGATTGGCTTCTTGAGCTTCTCCTTGGGCATTGAGACCAAATTTGTATGGCGTGGCCTTCCCAGCGCGCAATATGAGGTCAAGTCAGCACTTGCCCGAAAACTCGCCACAAGCGGGGTGGAACCGACCGAAGAAAACCTGCGTTTCAACGAGGTGCGAGCCATCCAAGCGGCCAGAGAATGGGGCTTAGGGCACTCGCAGTATGGTTATGCTTCTGACCTGCACATGTTGGCCCTTATGCAGCACCACGGAATCCCGACTCGACTTATCGATGTCACATACAACCCGCTGACAGCGTTATGGTTCGCCTGTTCAGATGAGAGCCTGATTGATGGGCCAGCGGTGCTTATAGGCATGGCGGTCAGTGATGTCCCTGTCATTGAAACAGTCCCGTTCCTGCCCAAGCAGACATGGGGAGGGATGGAAGATCCCCTTGGATTTGACTACTCCTACGCGCTCGAAAAGTCAGCAGCGAACGAAATGCCTTTCTTGGTTCAGCCTGTCGTTCGTGACGCGCGCATGACAGCCCAAGAGGGGCTATTCATCACTGCATCCGTGCCCGAGCAGTCGGCAGCAACACCAATGTGGGGCTTCCCGTACAAGGGAAATTGGCTCCTGCTGAGTCTGGTGAGGGAGATGAAGGAAATGGATGTCGATATTCAGGGAAGCCGTTGGCCTTCCTTCGGGATGATGGGACTCATCATCCCACCCGAGGTTAAGAAAGTGATTCTCCCCATCCTGGAAAATAGTTTCAACCGTTCCCACAGAACTATGTACCCGGACCTTTCCGGCTTCGCTGGGCAGAACTTTAACTACGAAAGAGCAGCTAACTGAGCTTCATTCTCACGTTCAGCCCCGGGCAGGAAACGCCGCTGGAAGAAGCGTTCAGCTTTCATCAGTTCCGCGTTTCGACGGTCTAAAGTGGTCTTTGGTCCGTTTTTGTATGGGGGTGGTTGGAATGGCTCGAAGTCGCGGGTTTCTTGCAGAAATTCAACGTCAGCAGCGGTTGGCTCAGCAGCGGCAGAATGCTGCTCAACGGGCTGCAGCGGCTGCCCGGGCAAGGGCGGAGAGGGCGCGGGCTGCCGCCGTTCGGGCTGCGGCGGCAGCGGAACGGGCGTCGGAGGCCGAGCGCAAGCGGCTCGAGAAGGAGGCCAAGGCCGCGCACGCCGAGGCGCAGCAGGCCTTGGCCGAGCAGCTCAACGAAGACCTAGCCAACGAGTACGCGCAGATCGACGGACTCCTTGCTGCCACCCTAGAATCAGACGACTGGGTTGACCTGCAGTCGCTGAAGCGGACCGTGCAGCACCCGTCGTTCCCTCATCCCGAACTGGAACGTCCGAATCCAGTTCCTGGACCTATCGAGGTTCCCCCAGCTCCGGTCCTGCGTGAACCAGAGCCTCCGACGGGACTCTTCGGCCGGAAGAAGAAGCTCGAGGCGGCGCGCCAAGAGGCCGAGGCCGAGTATGAGCAGGCCATGCGTGAGTGGACGGCGTACCGGGACTCGCTCCCGGCGAAGGAGGCTGCGCTTAAAGCGACGCACGCTGCCTTCGAGAAGAAGAGGATCGAGCAGCTCAAAACTGAAATTTCCCGTTATGAGGGGGACTGCGAGGAGCGCGAGAAGGAGGTCGCCGAGCACAACGCTGCCATTGACGACCTTGAGGCCGCCCTTGGCTATGGGGTGGCCGACGCGGTCGAGGAGTACGTCGGGATTGTCCTGGCGAACTCCCTCTATCCCGACCCCTTCCCGGTTAAGCACGAGGCCAAGTTCGACCCGGAGACGGCTGAGTTGAAACTCACTGTCGCTGTGCCAGCACCGGACCAGGTCCGCACCGTGAAGGCCTATAGGTATGTCAAGGCCAGCGACGAGATTACCGAGACCCAGCTGTCGAAGACGGAAGCGAACAATCGCTACGCCTCCGCAGTCCACCAGGTTGCGATTAGATCGCTGCACGAGATCTTCGAGTCTGACCGCCAGGGCATCATCCACGCGGTCTCCCTGCAGGTTGGCCCCCAGACGAAGGACCCCGCGACAGGGCGAAGCACGTTCATTCCGCTCGTCGCGGTGACCTCACCTCGGGAGACGTTCCTGGAGTTCGATCTCTCTGGTGTGGTCCCTGCTGCGACCCTCCAGCACCTCGGTGCTGCCGTGTCGAAAAACCCCTCGGCGCTGTCAGCGGTGGATCCCGCCGGCGTACGTCGTTCATGAGCCTGGAGCGCCTGCGGTTCAACCCCGCCCCTGGGTGGCCGCCTGCACGGGCCGGGTGGATGCCCCCTGCGGGCTGGAGGCCGCCGAGATCATGGCCTTCACCGCCGCCGGGCTGGCAGCTTTGGGTCCCCCAGGGCGAGGAGACAGCGGCCGACGAGCCCACCGGTATGCCGGATCCTGACTGTGCCGAGCTCGCGCAAGAGACAACGCAGGCGGGCGCCCTTGGTTCCGGGGGTGAGACGTCAACGGGGAGGCTAGAAGCACTCGAGGCAGAGAACGCGAGACTCCGCCGACTGCTCGAGGACGCGTCCGTGGCGTCTGAAGCCGTTGTTCAGCTCGATGACCAGAAGGTGCTGCAGGAAGTCGGCATCTACCGGTACCACCACCCTCTTGAGAACGCCGCGGCATACCTGCCACGCCTCCAAGACGTCGAGTCCCGCGCGGCGGCGTTGATCCGCGAGGGCCATGCGATCGAGACGTCGAACATGTTCACTTTCGACAACTCGCTGGCCAAGGGTCGCAAGATGTCCGCGGACCTGGCCAAGCTAATGCTCCGCGCCTACAACGCCGAAGCCGACAACAGCATCCGCACGCTGAAGGCCGGCAACGTTCAGACGGCCAAACGGCGGCTGGAAGCCTCCCGCGTCGCGATCGCCCGATTGGGAGCGATAATGCAGATGCGCATCAGCGATGCGTACCATCGTCTCCGCGTTGAGGAGATCGAGCTGACGGCTGACTGGCTGATGATGAAGCAGGAGGAGAAGGAGCGGGAGCGCGAAGAGCGGGCCCGGCTCCGCGAGGAACGGCGCGTGGAGAAAGAGCTCGCGGAGGAACGTGCCCGGCTCGACAAGGAACGCGCGCTGCTCACGCAGACGCTCGAGACCCTGTCCGCTGCCGGGACCACGAACGACGACCTCGTCCGGCGGCTCGCCGAAATCGACCAGGCGATCGCGGAGAACGACTACCGTGCAGCCAACATCCGCGCAGGCTACGTCTACGTCATCTCCAACCGGGGAGCGTTCGGCAAGGGAGTCGTCAAGATCGGCCTGACCCGTCGGCTCGACCCCACCGACCGTGTCAGCGAGCTCAGCGGAGCCTCTGTCCCCTTCCGCTTCGACATCCACACCATCTACTTCTCCGAAGATGCCGTCACACTCGAAGCCGATCTACACCGTCACTTCGCAGATCGCGCCGTGAATCAGGCGAACGCCCGGAAGGAGTTCTTCTTCGCCACACCGGCCGAAGTGCGGGACGTCCTAGCAGGCAAGGTCGGTAATCTCCTTGAGTTCACCGAAGAGGCTGAGGCGACCGAATACTTCCAGTCATTGGGCGCGTGGCCTCCCCAGCGAAGGGCACTAGACGGCGGATTAGAAACATCGAGCTGACGAGATAACAGACGGAGCCTTATATGCGGCTGTCGCACCTTGACGAACTCGCACGGTGCTCAATGCGAACCTCCCCAACCCTCAGACACGAAGGGTGCCCACGCCATGCGGATCGGAAGGCCGCCTTGTGGCGAGTGGATCACTCCGTCGCCCGTTGAGCGAATACTCGGACACCTGCGACGAACTCCTCAGGGCTCAGCCGGAAACGGCTTCCACGAGGTAGCTTCTTTCCTCCACGGAGGTCTTCGTACTTGAAATCGATGAGACTCGAAGGAACGAGGCGTGGCCTAGTGCGGTTGACCCAGGGCCATCGCTCCGAATCCTCGCCCTCCCGGTACGCAGCCCATTCGACGTAGTCCTTAGGCAGAAGCTCCGGATCTGTTGTCACTTCGACTACGGCGTAGCAGTCCTTAGTCCCTGTCGCGCAGATGAAGACGAGATCGCCGGTCTTGATAGCGGGTTCTCCGATCCATCTGTCGCCCCGTTTTGAACCGGGGTTCGCAAATCTCCACTCTTGCCGCCACTGGTCCAAGACCGGAGCGCCGCCCTCAACCTTTACCCAGAGAGATCGCTCCGGATCCCGAGCATCGGCAAGGAGCCGTTCGATGTCGAAAAGCGCCGAGTCTTCGTCCCGGTCCCGCATCCCCGGAGTGGGCTTCGGGAGTCTCGCGGCTTGCACTGCCAAGTCGTCGAGATCGCTCTTCGATACTGATCGGGAAGGCCAAGCATTGATCATCGTCCGTGCTTCCACAAGCTGATCCCGATCCAGCTCGACACCAAGCTCACGGTTCGCATTCACCGAGCTGCCCAGCCCAGTACCTGTGAGATTGGCGGAACCGAGCATCCCTCGACTCCCCAAGATGAAGCACTTAGCGTGAAGGCGGTCTACGTGGCGAACCTCGACTCCCGCGTCGAGCATGAGCACCATTCCCTGGACGGAGAGGAATCCGCTCGCCACGGCGAGCGGATCCAGAACCGTGCAGAGGGTCCACGAGCGGGATGATCCCATCGCCGCGTCCGCGATGCGCCTGCAGACGATATACGAGAGGTAAGGGCTCGTGAGGACGACGTCGCCGTCGGGATCCGAAAGGGCTGAGTGCAGCCACTCCGAGGCAGTGTCGAGTATTCGGGGTTGAGAGGTCATGCGACCAGCCTAATTAGCTCGTCCGACATGTCTTGGAACTGGAACAATGGAAGAGCGCTTATCTGGGAAGATGGAGCGCTGTATTCCCAAGGATGCTGTGAGGAGCTCGGATTTTGCCTAGTCCATGAATTCAACTGCTGTTGACAGTGTCAACACCTCCGGCATCGAACTGGGTCGTACTGGCGCCGGACGGTCTCGGAATGATCATGTTTTTGGGAGTTCCCTGAGTTTGCAAGGCCTGGAATGTAGTTCGAGTCCCACCTCGGGCACGGCATTCCCCCTCGTCAGAGGGGGTTTTTGCTTTGACGTGTTGACAAAAGTTGTGGTCGCGTCGCTCTGACGGCTGGTTCGCTGGCTTTAGCTTGGCTGCCGCGGAGCCTGGTCAGGTGTGTGTGGTGGCGGGGTTCAAGTCCCTGGCTGGTGGGTCTTCCGCCTGTTGAAGTGGGTTATATGGTTCCTCGTTCCGGTTCTTTCGGGTTGGCTGGGAGGCCTACACCTATTCATGTGTCGGGGAATCGGGGCCGACATGACATCGGCGATCTCGCTAAAGAGCGCCCCTGGGAGGCGGTCTCAGGGCGCGCCTGCGAGAGTAGTGCCCTGAAGTTTGTCCTGCCAAAGTGGGTGTGGACAGTGTCCACAGTTACGTCTGCTTTATTGGAGGGCCGAGAGGACTTGAGTCCGATGTCAGGTTGCGCCCCCTACATGTCGCCTTCGGATGCCCCTCCGCGGGTGCAAGAGGCAGTCAGGCCAGCTCTCGCCTGCCGCCTGAACTCGCCCCTTGGGGTTTGCGAGACGTTCGTTGGTGAGACGCTGCGGCTAACTCTGAATAAGTTCGACGTACCTGCCGTTCAGAATGCCGAGCGGTTCCTCGAAGTGTCCGCTGGTCTTCGTAGCCTCCGCATACGAGCTGACCCCGAACAGTGCTGCTGCGCAGACCTTGCTGCCGATCTGGTGGTTCACCTCGTCGGGTTCGTGGTCAAGAATGTAGCCCGCCTCGATGTCCTCGATCGTGTAATAGGGACGGGCGCTCGAGAGTGTCGGGTGGCTCCGCTGCGTCTCAAGCAGCCACGCCTGGTAAACCGGCATGAGCTTCGCTGGGTGCTTATCGACGAAATTCCGGATATGGATTTGGGTGTCAAGGGATGATGATTCCTTGCTGGACTGCAGCTGGAGCGCCTCGAGCGCCGCTATCTCCTCGTCCGTGTAGGTCCACGCCCCCGACTGGGATTCCCGCATCTTGGTGATGCTCTCGCTGCGCTGCCGGAGTGCCACCTCCACCACGCCGCCGCCCTCTTGGGCTACCCAGTACAACCGCATGGCATGTTCCAAAATGGATCTGACCAACGGCGAGGCTTCCTCACCGTAACCGGCCGCCTCCAGCTGCATGGCCGCTTCCCCCGTGCGCAGGAGCCGGATCAGCCAGCCCCAGGACAGGGCCACGGCGGCGGCACCGCTTAGGTTTGCCCTCTCTCCGCTGCCGTAGGGCGTGCCGGCCGGGGCCGGCGCGGCGGCTACCAGTACACGGATGTCCGCGTACAGGGCGGCGTAGGCCGCACGTCGTGTCTGATCGTCCATTGCTTCTTCTTCCCGCGCTGTAGTCCGTATCAGCTGTCACTCTATGACTGCCGCCGGCGGCCCGCGCTTAGGCTGGAGAAAACGGCATCCGTATACAGAGGACAGAACGCCCGCGTGAAGCTCATCGATGTGAGGACCTCGGCGGAGGGTGTGCCGATCGACTTTGCCCTCGAGGGGCAGCTCTGGCTGGTCGGTGCAGAGCCGGTCCGCTGGTTCGAGCGGGTCCCATGCTGGGAGACGAAGACACGGATGAGTATCCGGGACAAAGAGGGGCCGAATCGACGTCGAAGTGTGGCAGATACAGGCCTACCCAGCGGTCGGCGATCCGGAGGTCCCCGCCACCTTCGAATTCATTCGTGCCGGAGAGGCGTGGTCGGTCCGGTCTTCGGGCTAGAAGCTCACTTACGATGGACCCGTACCCGGCGGGCCGCAGGTTCTGATAACCCGATTCAGTTGGCAGGCTTGGAGTCCAGGTGATGCCAAACAAACGGTAATTCTTGGGGCAGCACATTCACAGGCGGTGAGTCGCACCACGGGACGATAGTCGGACGGACCAATCCTTCGGCAGGCGGAAGTTCGCTGTGCCCCCGGCGAAGAGGGCCGCATCGAACTCAATGTCCCCTCCACAGAACGCAGCCTGGCGGAAGTCGACGAGTCCGCCAGAGAACAGGAACTGGGGACTGGTTCCGTCCAGCGGATCCTCGCCCGCACCCTTGAGCCTGTCTTGAGTGTGTCGGTAGTGAGGCTGATTCCAAGAGGGGGTAAGAAACGTCGTGTGTCCACTCACTCAACGGTGGCCGGGGCAGCGCAGTGACGGGCACCATCTGGGTCCTCCTCGCAGTCGCGCCCAGCACGGTTACATCACCGCCACTCTTCGCAGCTGGGCAGGAACTGTCTGGATCGTCTGAATCGTGATCTTGTGCGCGCTGCTTGGGGGTGGACTGCTCACGCTCATCGCCCGCCGGTACGGATTCGACGAACTTGCACGAATGATGCCCAGGCCAGCCGCAGCTCTGCAGTATCGAGCCTTCTACGGAGTGAGCCTGGCCGGAATCGCCGTGATGCTCGTCGCGCTCACCTTCCCGATCTCTATGGTGAGCTGGTCCGCAGGCATGGGTCAGACCACAGCCGCAAGATCAGAGCCGAGATCGTTGAGGAATGGGCTGGCCGTGAGATCGCATCTGGCGCCGCCATCGTTCGACCGAGGCCGTATGCCTGAGCTAGTCAGGGCAACACTCACACACCGATCCGGTGAGGGCATTGCAAGATCGAGTGATCGGTCAGCAAGTACCGGAACGATGTCGCAGCACCGAGAGTTGTCGACCAAGCGCTTGATCGAAACGTACGGCGAGCTCATGTTTCTTGGCCCCCTTCGGCCGCGGTTGTTGAGGGGCCTTCGGAAGGACTCCAACGCCATGCGATCTCGTCAGTCGATGTTGGCCTGTGGCCCTCCAGACCAAGATTCCGCTTGCAGGACGTTAGTGCTGTTCCAAGTAGCCCCTGGAAGTTGTGGTCCCATCGCCAAGGATGGTCCTCCGACATCGGGGGGTGAGTGATCTGCCCTGCCGCCGCTGTCGTCAAGGCAGGAATGTCACCTCGTCGATCATCCGCCCGAGGTCTCGCCAGACACACCGGTGCTGGCCCGATCCATCCGCCCCGTGAGGCAAGCCAGACGTGCTCTGGGCAACGAACCTGTCGAAGACCCGGATCAGGGAATGCCGGAGAAACCCTCCAGCATGTCCCGACTTCCGGAAAGGAGCGTAATGAATTACGGAAACCATGCCGCCACCGCGCCAAGGGGTACGCGCGTCGTTATGACCGGTGCCGGCGGGAACATCGGCCGTGGCCTCGCCCCACGACTCCTAGCCGCTGGATACCAGTTGACCCTGTCCGACCTTAAACCCGTCGACGGCCTGGCTACGGAAGCACGCTTCGACGCGGCGGACGTCCGGACCGGAGAGGGCCTCCAGGCCGCGATGGTCGACGCCGACATTCTCGTGCACCTGCCGGCCCTGCACGGCATCCACGTCGCCGATCACACTGAAACGGAATTCTGGGACCTCAATGTAAATGGCACATTCCGCACCCTGCAGGCGGCCGTCGCCGCCGGCGTGGGGAAAGTGGTCTGGCTTTCCTCGCAGGCTTGGCATGACTCGAGCGACGTCTACGGATTCACGAAAGTCATCGGCGAGCAGCTTCTGGACTATCACCGGATGCGCCACCGCATCTCATATGTTGCGGTCCGCCCTGCTTCGCTGGTGCCCTGGACGGACTGGGCCCGTGACTATGGTCGCGGCCTGCTCTACGAGCGCGTAGATCGCAATGACGTGCTCGACGCAATCGTGTTGTCGACGGACTATGTGGCAGCAAACGACGGCGGGCTGGTGTTGGATGCCCTCCATCCGGACGCAGTCCCGGCCGACGAGTTGCGCGACTGGGAACATGATCCAATCGGCACCGTAGACCGTCTCTTCCCTGGGGCAAGGTCCGTAGTCCAACGGTTCGGCCTGGACATTTCAACACCTCCCGTGCGGCCAAGCAAACTCGGCTGGACCGAGACAGGCTACGCGCCGAACCGCGACTTCGGTAGATGGATCGACGAAGTCACCGGACTCAGCGACGATCAGGTGAAAGCACGAACCAGCGACTATTGAACGTCATCGAGTCGGGATGGCAACGAGCGTCACCACCGTTCGGGAGTGGACTCGCACTGGGGAATGACCCGGGGCGGTGTCCGGGCCGGGGTGAATCCAGCGTCGGACATAGGGCCGGTGGCCCATAACCTCAGAATGGATCCGCCCGGTGAGGCGGGGAAGGGCAGAAATGTCGACACCCGAATCACTCGGCGACGCCCAATAGTTGAGGTTTGTCAGTCTGCCGTCCCAAGCCCCCGCATACGGTACGCCGTGTTCTTGTCCATGTTCCAGCCAGCGATCGTTCCGTTGCCTATGAGTTGATCGCTGATTTTGGCCAGGCGGTAGCCGGGGTCTGCTTCGAGTGCTAGTTCGAGGTATTGGTGTGCTTTGCTGCCGCGACCTTCCCACCAGCTGATGTACGCGATGGCTGTGAGAAGCGGTGCCGCGTGCTTTGTGCTGCTGTTGGTGTAGGCGTGGAGCAGCACCTCCTCGGCCCACATGACGCGGGACCATTGCGGCTTGTCGGGAGTCTGGGCAAGCAGGATCCGTTCCATCGGACCCTCGACGCCTGGAATGTCTGCCATGAGCTGGTCGCGGATCGCGGGGAACTGGAAGTTGGCGATCAGGGCGACTGTCTGGTCATCGCTGGGGATGGTCTCTGACTTGAGGATGTCGGCCCAGAAGGTGCGGGCCTGTTCGATGGCGCGGTGGTCGTGGGTGACCCGGATGGATGCAACCTTTGCCTCGACGGCGTCAAACGTCGCTGTCTCTTTGGGCGAGGCCGGCAGGGTGATACGGTCTGTGGATGCGACGGCGCTTCCGCGGTAGACGAGTTCGGCGTTGATTTCGCTTGAGGCGATCATCGACAGAGGCAGTGGGGCAGGTAGGCTCGGATCGTCGTCGAACGGCGAAACTGTTTCGTCGCCAACGAGGAGGCCGTCCTTGATGGTGATGTCGCGTTCGGCGAGGGCACCGGTGAGGGCGGCGATCATCGCTGCGTATGGTTTTGTGTCCCCGGCTTCCGGAGCGGCTGAGGTGTAGATGGCGAACAGGGCGCTGGTGGCTTTGGGGTCGTTGGCGAGGTAGTCGGCGACGGTGCGTGCGTAGGCGAGTTCGCCGCCGTCGTGCTTTGGCAGGTCCACGCGGAGGGTGGCGCCGATGCGGTTGGTGTCGATGGTGATGCAGACGAGGCTTTCGTGGGGCCAGAAGCCCAGGGTGTGGCCGATGAAGCTGAGGACATCGGCGGGTGTTTTGATGGTGAGCGTTTCCACGGTGATTCTCCTTGACGGGCGGCCGTTCAGTTTTCGGCGTCGTTCTGATAGCGGAGCCACCGCTGGGATGAGGGCCGGAGCGCAACTTGGGGTACCGGGAACGATCCAAAAGTTCGCGAAGAAACAAGCGACGGAGGAGCGCCGAACGAAGTTTTGGATGGTGAGCGGCGCGTAGCGCCCTGGTTGCGCGGAGGTCCCGCCCAGCGACGATCGAAGACCAGAATGACAAACAGCGATGATTCCTATGGCTGTCCATGGCTGGGTTGTGGCGGCGCGGCATGACGCTTCGCGGTCTTGTTCTCCCGGCGGGAACTCTAGCGGGTGGGCCTGGTACCGGAGCGCCGTTCGAGGGCGAGTTCGGCGCGTTCCACGATGGCCCGGTCGTGGGCGTCGAGACGCCGACCGGCCGCGGAGGTCGCCATTTCGCAGTCGCGGATCTCGACCAGGCGGCGGTGGAGCTGTGTTTCCGCATGCCGGCTGAGCACAATGAGTCGAGTGGCTCGTCGATTCTCAAGGATCAGCTCACGTTGGCTGGAGGCTATGCGGTTCCAGATCGGCCCGATTTCCAGGAGCAGTAGCCGGACATGGAGTACGAAGGTGCCGTGTTTGAGGTGACTTGCGAGCCGGGGGAGAAGTAAGCCCAGGCTGACAAGGAGAACGGCGAAGGTTTCGCCGACCCAGTACAAGAACGTCAGGACAGCCGCGGCGGGGCTGGCGGTACCGTCGATCTTCGTGACGAGCCCGTAGAGCAGGCGGTCGAGGAGGACCAGGGCAAAGAGGATGCATCCGATGGATATGAGGAGGAAAGCTGAGCGGAAAGCTGGTCCTCGCATGCTCGGGAGATATTTGTGGCACACCCGTGCGATATCGAGGCAGATCCACATGATGAACGTTGACCCGGTCCATAGGAACACCGCCATTCCGGGCTGGTCCCCGTAACTCAGGGGCAGGTTCGGGTCGGTGACAGGGGTGCGGCTGGCAATGAATCCGGCCGTCACTGCGGAGCACGAGATGACCGCAGCCCACCGGCCGAAGGCGAGTTGCCGCCGTCGTGCTTCAACATCGCCGACCGCCGCAAGCAGAATGGCGGTCCGGAACTGCCAGAATCCTAGGAGCAACGACACGAGAGTAGCCAGGCCTACGCGGTTCCGTCCACCGAGCATTGTGTCGACTTCGTAGTAGACGGCGGGGATGTAGAGGGTGCAGGCGATTGCGGCCAGGATGGTCGCGCGGAAGACGCTGCCGCGGTGCGGATCGAGCGCGGCGGGCAGCCTGAGGATGGTCAATACCCAGAGGGTGGCTGCCGGGACGTATTCCATCAGCCGAAGACTTGACGGAAGGCCAGTGGCTCCGGTGGGGTGCCGGCGTCGCTGTTGATGATGCGGGTTGCGAGCTCATCTGCGAGGGCTTCGGCGGCGAGTTCGGCGTCGTCGGTGTAGCTGCTGCGGGCTAGGGCGCGCAGCACCATCTCGCCGTCGAGATCGGGGAGAAGGGCTTTGACCAGTTCGCTGCTAATGCCCTCAATATCGTGGTCGAGGATCATGTGGCTGAATTCGTGGAGGATGATCTGCTGCCGGTGCCAGTCGGATTTGGTCGGGGCATGGAGGACGACGTCCCGGTCCTCGCAGATGAGCCAGACCCCGCACACTTCTTCGTTGGCTAGTTCGGGCAGTTCCGCAACCGTGATGGTTCTGCCGCGCTTTTGTTCCAGTTTCTTGTGGATGAGCTCGAGCGTGGCGTTGTTGGGCAAGCTGAACGCGTGTTCGGCCTTCCTCGCTACTTTGCGGGCTTCACGGTAGTTCATTGCCGGACGGGACGGGGGAGTGCGGAACGTTGGCCGGGCCGATCTGGTCCAGGGAATACCCGCCGGGGTACAGGCTCGAGCCTGCGTCGCCGGGGATGAAATGCGGCTTGGTTTTCAGCGGACGACGGCGGGTGATTGCGTTGCGTACGGTGAGTCCGGTTTTGAGGGCGGCCCGGGTGATCCGGCCGGCTTGGGGGAGGCCGAGCGCGTCGGTGAGGCGGTCGTCGTCGAGCATAGTGCTGATGAGCCGTTTCGCGAGCGGGCGCAGGACCTTCGGCAGACGGTCCTGGAACACCTGGACGGTGACGTCCATGAGGAGTTGACCTTCGGCCGACGGAGCGACGTGGCTGGCCTCGTAGTGGTCGAAGAAGGCCTCGGCTTCTGCGTAGGTACCGGGCATTCCGGGGATGTTCATACGCGCGCCCAGTTCCGTGAAGAAGCGCGAGGCGGCCGCGAGCTCGGCTACTGCAGGTTGGCGCCAGGCGTATTTCTGGATCCAACGGATCGGCACAACCAGCAGGGTGAGGAGGACGTAAAGGAAGTCGTCCTTGCTTCCGGGGACGCTGCGATGGACACGGTTGAGTAGCTCGACCATGTGCTGGCCGCGGTCGCTGTCCAGGCCGCAGGCGATCAGTTCGTAGATCACGATGGCCGTGTCGTACGAGCGCTTCATGGGGCGCTGCTGGATCTCGGCGTTCGCGTTCAGGGTCGCCGCGATGCTCGGGATCGCAAAGTTGCGGTAGTACGAGAGGAAGAACCCGAGCTCCATGTCCGCGGCGAGGTCGAAGAGCACCATCTGGCGGAAAGTCGCTTCCCAGCCGTCAGGAGGAGCGATTTCCTGACGGTGGAGGCTCGCGGCAAGCGTGGCGTTGATGTTCACAGTGCCCCCATTCGCTGTGCTCTCAGTCCGCGTTCGAAGCTGGGGTTTTAGGTCCCCTGTTCAGCCGACCTATTCCATGGTAGAACCGTTGCGATTGGGTGGCTAGTTAACATGTAGACAGGTCTACTTTTGTAGTTCAGTGGTGCCCTTTTCCAAAGCTCGTCGGAGACCCGTTTGGCCCCGGCGCATCATGAGAGTGTGGGCTGCCGTGAAGGCCGGCGCAGCGATAGGTGCCAGAAGGTTCATCCAACGCTGAGTGGGTCGTACCTTCCATTCGATGTCCATGCGTGTGGCTGTGCCGTTTGCTTCTGGGCTGAGGGTGACCCGCCCGGTGCCTTCCAGATGGCCGCCGGCGTCGAACTCAATCTCGCTCGGGGTGACGACTTTTGTCGGATGGATGCTGACGGTGAGCGTGTAGCCAAGGACTGCCTTGAAGTTGAGGCAGGACGTGGTGGCCTTGAGGACGTCCTCTTGGGACGTGCTCCTCGGTTCCGTCCGAACGAGCGGTGCGGCAAAGCTGCAGTCCGGCCACCAGCTTGGCCAGCTCATGTCAACGTCGGCGATGATCGCCCAGACTCCCACTGGCGTTGCGGGGAGGTGCCAGGTGGAACTGAGGTCGAAGAGGCGTGGTGTCATGGGCATATTTTGGCACCGAAGCAGAAGGCACAGACAGTTCGATACGTCAGGTTGGCGTGAACATGACTTGGTGGATGAGCTGCGCCAAGCTGTTGAAGTCTAGGAGACACTGGGGCTGATCTTGTGCCGCGCCCAGAAACATTCGGGATGCCGGTTTGTGAATGTATACGCTCCGAGAGACAGACTATGTCGCTGTTCGTGAACACGCTGCACTTCCCACCGAGGAGGTCGGAGACGACATCGAGCTTCTTTTGAAGCACTGAGCGATCTGTCGATCACTCGCGCGGGCATCGGCGAAGGCGCGGAGCCGCGAAGCCCTGATTGGGACTCTGCCGCTGGCTGGCGCCAGAACGATAGCCCTCAAAAGGACTTTTACGCTACGCTCCCGGCAGACACCAGCCCTTTCCTCCCGCAGCCCTTGGATTGGAAACGCTGGTACGCAGAACAAGCGGTCGCGACTCAAGAGATCACCCATCGGATGGTCCGGCGCTGCGCCTGGCTGTCCCTGAGCCTGAGTAAAGCATTTTGCTTTCAAATTGGCGAAGCCTTGGTTTGGGTCAGGGTGCGGATGATGGAAAGCAACATCGTCTACATAGCGATTGGCGCCCATGGGCTAGCGGATCCGAAGACATATGCGCTCCTGATGAGCTCATTTCCTGATGTCAACGTCGACGACTGGTTGCCTGAGCCCGACGGTATAGCCGAGATCCCCGTTGAACCCGGCGAAATGGTGTTTTCTGCGATCCTCAGTACGGCCAGCCAAGGCCAGCTGCTGGAGGAAGCGGACAAACTTGAGTGGGAACTTGACCCAGCTTGATCCGGTCCGGTGAGCTGATTCCGTAACAGCAGGCACACTAGCTCGGCCCGTGGCAGGGATTCTTCCTTTCGCGCGGGCGTGCCGGGATGTACCGCGTTCTGCCCACTCCCGCGGAAGTGCTGTGGGGGCGCCCCCGGTTGCGCGCGTTAACACCAGAGCGCCGCCGAGATAAATACCTCTGCGACGGGCAACCAAGATCTGTCCGCCACACGTTTACCCCACGGAAACGATGAAAAACGACGACATGTCAGTGACCTTGCGCAGCACTAAAAACGCCTAGATTCCGCGGATTTTCAAGCCAACACCAGCCATTGGCAACCCATGAAATATGCCCTCCCCTGAGAAGAGGTCAGGAGTTCGAATCTCCTCACCTCAGGTTTCCTTGGTACTGGTTTGGTACCATGAGGTATGGCTATGAATCTACGCGTTCCCGAGGACCTCGACCGCCGTCTCGATGAGCTTGCCGCCGAGGAGCATACGTCCAAGTCCGCGCTTCTTCTCCAGGGAGCCGAGATGGTCCTGCAACGGCACGGCCGCCGTCGCGAGATCAGTGAGGGTCTGGATTTCGTGATGAGCCATGACGCGGAGCTGCTCAAACGCCTTGAGGATGCATGAGTTTGTACCTCGAAATCGAGGACGCATTGCAGGTGATCGACCGGTACGGGTTCCATATCCGTGACATCGGGCTGCTCGCCTCCGCTCTAGCGCGCCCCGCTACGACGGTCATGGGCACTGAAGCCTATCCTCAACTGGCCATGAAGGCCGCGGCGCTCCTGGAGTCCGTGGCCAGGTTTCATCCGCTCATCGACGGCAACAAGCGCACCGCCTGGACACTCATGGTGCTCCTGCTCTGGATCAACGGCTACCGGCACGACTTCGACTCCGACGAGGGCTTCGACCTGGTGGTGGGCGTGGCCGCCGGTGAGATCGATTTGCAGCGCAGCGCCATCGTGATCGAAAAACATCTGATTCGACGCTAGGTCCCGCGGAGCGGTCCCAAGCTGATGGCTGGAACTCTCTGGCGTTTGGTTCGGGGGAGTCCTAGGGGCGGATGCGGGCTGTTGACAGTGTCAACACTTTTGCTGTCGGACTGGGTCGTATATCGGTCGGATTGGGCCGTACTCGGTACGTTTTCGGGAGTTCCCAGTTTTTTCAAGGCTCGGAAGCCGGGTCGAGTCCCACCTTGGGCACAGCATGACCCCTCGTCAGAGGGGTTTTTGCTTTAACGTGTGGACATTGACCCTCCGCGGGTCCCTCTGACGCTGTTCGCGGTCTGTGCCAGGCGCCGCGGTCGCCTGTTCGGTTGTGTGGGTGGCGGTATCAGGGTCCTGGCTTGGGGGCCTTCCGTCTGCTGGAATCTAGGGGTATGGGTCGTCCTTTCTGGCTGTAGCGGTGGCCAGTTGTTGGCCTTTACTCGTTCATGGTCAGGAGTTGTGGTGACGACATGACCAAACCGAAATAATCTACGAGGATCTTCCTCGAATAACAGTCTTCGGCGAGCGAGGTAGAGGGCGCCAGTGCGTGTTTGTCCGGCCAAAGGGGGTGTTCACATTGTGCACACCTTTGTGCACTGCGGCTTTTTGACCTGCATCTAAATCCCCCTCCGGGCTCTGCCTTCGCCAGTTCATGCAGGTCTCTGTTCCGGTCGACATGACTTTGCGGCCCGGATCATAGGTTCTTGTCGGACGTTCCTGTCATCGGGCACCTCTCATGGCATATCTGTTGCCGGCGTACGATCCGTCGACAGAGTTAAGGTGTGTGGGATCCGGACTCTTCTTCCCTCAACGAGTCATCACGGTCAATGGCGGTAAGGGCGGCTTCGACATGACTATCTCAAGGCGCTCTCCGACCGTGCCAGTTCCGCGGGCGCTCCCTCAGGCGCTCATGTTCATTTCCCGCTCCAGGAGTGTCAGTCCGTTTGGGCACCGCTAGATCGCCCATTCCACCTGAGGTGTCCAGTGACAGTCATCCCTATCGTGAGGCAGCTTGCCGCGGCCATGGCCAGGACTAGATGCACATGCTGTAGTGCCGCTCCCGTCAAGGCTCCGGCGAGGATGGCAGTTACTGCGGCGAGCCTTCGATTCCACACTCGACCCTTCGGCCGGCCGACCAATGACTCCCCCGCGAAAGAGACCAGGGTCGAAGTGACCACGACCGTCGTCATGTCACGCACGGCGAGCCCCCGCGCAACGCAGGCCTGGAGTCCCATCTCGAAGGCCATGGCCGTCGCGAATACGTTCTTCTGCATAGGGCTGAGTTGCCCGTCGAACAGCCAGGCGGCCGCACTTACTGTCATGAGTATGAGGCTGGAAGCCCCCAGAATGGCTGACACCCGCCAAGTCCATCGGAGTTCGGGACCGCGCAGAACCCACCCGGCACCCGCAGCCCCTGCGCTGAAGCCTGCCAAAGCGATCAGCGGGCCGAATAGAGGTAGGCCCGAGCTCCCGGCCAAAGCCATGCCGATGATGACGATGTTTCCGGTCATATTGCCGACGAAGACCTTGTCGAAGCCAAGGTAGCCGACAGCGTCTCCGACGCCCGTCGCAAATGTCAGGACGATCATCAGCCAAATTTTGAGAGCCTCACGATCGGCGTTATTGGAGGAGTTTTTCGAAGTCTGAAGAACAGACAATATGTTCAGCCTTTCGGGACGGCGATTAATCTACCGCCGCCAAGTGGAAGAGGCCGCTGGGGTCAGGGACTCGCCCTCAACAGGTAGCGGGTGGGGTTCTGATAGAGGATGATGGCGGCGTAGCGGGTGGCGAAGGTCGCAGATTCGCTCCTTGAGTCGGACGAAATCCGGGAGCCCGTTCAGTGGCGGTTTGGCTGGCAGCATCCACGCGCGCGACCAACGGCGGGACATGCTGCCCACGATCAATTCGGGTCAGGTTTCAGATTTATCGCGGTGAGATCTTCGGCTTGCTTACCCCGACCCGGGCTCAGACATGTCGTTGTCCATGAAGCGGGTCGGCGACCACTTTGCCGATTGGGGCGAGTCCGACGAAGATCGCGGCCTTGTCCGGTTCCTCAAAGTCAACCGTTCGCCCCGATGTGACAAGGTCTTCGAAGCCTTTCTTCATGGACCCCATGTCGTTTGCCATTATTGTCACCGCATACAGTCGCTCAGTCTCTGAAGTGTTGCGGATGTGATGTACGGATCCGCTTGGAAGTATTAGTACGTCTCCCGACTTGATGGAGACCGTGTGCTCGTCGCTTACGGCTTCGCCTTCACCGTTGAGGATGATGAAGATTTCAACGGAATCCGAATGGGAATTGGCCGGCTGCACGCCCCGTGGTTCCCAGATTTCAAAGAAGGCGCTTGTCGGAGAGCCGTCGGACGGCCCGGTTAGCGGTACGAGCTTGACGGTGTCGCCTGGAGAAATCGCGTGTGCGATCAGGTCGTTTAGGTGCTTGAGGATTGGCGCATCGGCCATGGGGTCCTCCTTCAGGTCATCGAGTGCGTTCTGCAAGCACCGCGTCGGGTTCGGTAGTGAAGCCAGAGCACTGCCGCATGCGAAGATCGTGGCATTAAAGGCAGCAGGGGTTGATGTGGTAGCTGCTTCATCGACGAGCGATGCTCACTTCACGGCGCAGTTGGTCCGCTGGCCGACGGCCGGAAGGTCACGGAAGAAGTGATCATGCGTCATCCCCGGCCAGCCGGAAACGAGAGATTTCATCCAGCGCCGCGGCGGCTTGGGCGACCGCTGCCTCGAAAAGGGCAGCGCCGTCGGCTGCGTTGGCCCACCTCGGATCCCCCACCACCCCAATGGGACCGAAGTCGTTCGAGAGCCAGCCAAAGCTGACGGGTTTGGAGTGGAATCCGATGTATTCCGCGTCGGCAATATGGGCGGGCACGTTCCGCTCGGCGAGTGACATGTCCACCAGGTCGGGGCGGATGTGCATGATGAGCGAGGTCTCACCGTGGCCGCCGTGGATGCCGAGCCCGCACTCTTCCTCTGGCGGCGCCACGCCGTCGGCCGAGACCCGGCACCCCATGAGAAAGGTGTTGAGGCCGAAGCGGCGGCGGATCTCCCGCAAGGCCACCTGCAAGAGCGCCACATTGCCGCCGTGCCCGTTCAGGAACACCAGCGTCCTGGCCGGGGTGGAGGCCACGGACCGGCCGATGTCGATCACGGTCTTCATCATCGCGTCCCAGCTGAGCCACACGGTTCCCGGTGCCCAGGCGTGTTCGTCCGATTTGGTGTAGGCCAGGGTCGGCAATATCCAGGCGTCGACGCCGGCGGCAGCCGCGCGCTCTACGGCAGCGTTGCCCACCGAGTCGGCCAGGAGGTAATCGGTTATCAGGGGCAGGTGCGGGCCGTGGTGTTCGATCGCGCCCGTGGGCACCACGATCACTGACGATGGTGAGAGGATCGAAGCGGCGGCGGGGCCGGAAAGTTCTGCGAGTTTGCGAGTCATCGCTGGGCCTCCACCGTCATGAGGCCGTGCGGCTGTTCTTCGTCGTTGATGAGCTTCCCGGGGTTGAGGAGCCGGAAGGGGTCGGTCACCGCGGCGAGGTCCTTGGTTCTCTGGACCTCGAAATCGACGAACCACTGATGCGGGTTGTGGACGCGCACCCCCAGGTTCTTGAGCCGCTCCAGGCCGGCCTCCACTTCGGCCTTGCTTTCGTAGCGCCCGGCGAGCTGGCCGATCGGGTAGTCGCGTTGTGCCTCGATGTGGAGCATTCCGCCGGGGTACACGGCGTGGACCTCGTCGATGCGTTCAATCAGGGCATCGCCTGCCACTTCGACGTGGAAATAGGTGTCAGGGTGCGCCTTCTGTAACCACTCGATTGGATGATTGTAGGAGATCATGCTGAGTTTGATGACTGCCTGAGGGCCTCCCCGGACGTCTTCCACGTGCCCGCCCGCCTGTTCGACGAGGGCGGTGGCAGCGGGCAGGGCGGCCACGTCCAGGATGGCGCGCAGGCTGGCCCGGCCAGCCGGGATGGCCGCATCGACGGGCAGCGCGGCGGCGAGCATCGGCAGGTCCGCCGAGACGAGGCGCGGGGTCGGTGCGACCTGCCCGAGCTCGCGGATGATGGAAAGCGCCCCCTCGAAGGACGGGAAGCTCGCGTAGAACGCGCGCCATTCGCGCAGCGGTTCGAGTTTTACGGTGGCGCGGACGATGATGCCGGCGGTGCCATAGTTGTGAAGGTAGCTTTGGGCTTCTGGGCCCTCGACGTGGATTAGCTCGGGATTGGGGACGGCGTGAACGACGTCCAGCGCGATCACGAAGTCCCCCTGGGCTATGACACCATGCTCGATGGAGCCGGTGCCTCCGGACCCGCCGGAGAGGAAGCCGCCGATGGTGCTTTGGGCCGTGGACGGGTACATGAGCAATTCCTGGCCGGCGGCGCGGGCTGCTGTTTCCAGCTGGATCATGGTGGCCCCGGCTTCGGCCGTGACATAGCCGTCCCCGACGTCGAGAATGCCCTTCGCCCGCGATACGTCGAGGACGAGCCCGCCTGGCATCGGAATTGCCTGGCCGTAGTTTCCCGTGCCCTTGCCCCGCGGGGTAATGGAGACACCGTGGCGCACCGCCGCCCCCACTGCCTGGACGATCTCATCGGCCGTAGCCGGGAAGGCGACAAGGTCCGCGAGGCCGAGCGGAAGCTGCTCCATGATGACAGGTGAGAGCTTGGCTCCGTCGATCGAGGCCTTCTCACGCATCGCAAGGTCGGTGGTGACCCCGCGCTCGCCCAGAATGCCGCGCAGCTCCCCGGCCAGCGCGTCGATCGTTGTTTGAGGGTAGGTGTAGTTCATGATTGCCACTTTCGTTATGGAAAGACCGCAGCAGGCGCCGGCCGCGCTGTCGAAGGCACGGCCGGCTGCTGGTCCCGCGTTGCTGTTTTCGGGGCTATTTCAGGCCGATTGAGGTGTCGATGTACTTGTTGGTGTAGATGTCTTCGGCCGTGAGGCCAGGTTTGGGGGTGCTTCCCGGCTTGGTGAAGAGCGGGACGGATTGGTCGAGGATCGTCTTCACCCGATCGGCGTCGAAATCGCCTAGCGTGGAGTTGTTGCCGTTGCCCACGATCTTCTGTTCGATCATGGTCTTCACGGAGAAGTCGGCGACGCCCTGGGAATAAACCCAGCCCGTGTTGTACTCCTTGACCAGGTCAAGGATGAGGCTCTCAACGGGCTTTGGATCCTTGAAGAAGTCCACCTCTGCCTGCTGGAGCACGGGCACAAGTTTGGCGAGGCAGCCGCCCAGCTTGGATTCGTCGGCGGACCGGATGGAGACTGCGGCTTGGTAGATCTGCCATCCGGTGTCGTGGATGAGCTGGTAGGCTACAGGTTTCTTCCAGGCCGATACTTCGTTTTGGTAGATGTATGGTTCGGCGCTGGCGAAGCCCTGCTGGGCGTCTTTGCCTCCTCCGGCGACGAAGTTGGCCGGTGTTCCGTCATAGCTTCCGTCAAGTACCTTCTCGGAGAGGATGCCCTTCGCCGTCATGTATTTCATCCAGCTGGCGCTGCCGAAATAGCGCACGACGCCGTGATTTGCAGCAAGTTCGGGGCCGAGTTCAGCAATTGTCTTGGCCTTGTATGTATTGGGGTCCCACATGATCATTTGGGGGTTGATATCCATTGGAGCGAACACCGCCTTTGTGGGCATCGTCGCGGAGAGCTGGACTGCTGCGTCGGTGTTGATGTAGCCGAGGGTGATGGCCGGGTCCTGGTACATCTGGGACGCCACGCTTTGGAAGCCGATGGCGGGACCGCCGGAACGGATCTCCACATTGACGCCGGTGGACTTGCCGCCGGCGTAGAGGGGGCCTGAGACGGACTTGTTGCCAGCGTCGATCGTGGGGTTGGGACCAAGCAGCTGGTAGAGGTGGCCATGTTCGCTCTCCGGGTTCCAGTCGGTCTGGATCACGACGTTGGCCGGGCAGCCGGCGGCCTTCAGGTCAACCGAGCCGATGGTCTGGTCTGCCGCGCTTGCAGCAGGTGCCGTGGCGTTCGAGGAGCCGCAGGCGCTGAGCGTGAGCGCTGTGAGCGCCGCGACGCCGGACAGGAAAATGGCGCGGGTTGAGGTGCGGGATGTTGGGCGTTGCATGTGTCTCCTCAAGTGGGAAAAGTTCCTGAATGGATAAGGATGGGACGTGCACGGTGAAACATTTGTGGGGTGGGCGGGCGCGGTCTTTAGCGGGCGTCGACGTCGTACCAGGCGCCGACCACGAACTTGGTGATCAAGCCGAAGAGCCAGAAAATCACGACGCCGAACAGTGAGGCGGCGATGATCGCGGCGAACAGTTCGGCGGATTCGACGCGTGATTGGTAGTTGCTGATGAGGGAGCCGATGCCGGGGGTGCCGCGGCGGAAGAAGAAGTCTCCGACGATGGCGCCGACGACGGCGAGGCCTGCGGAAATGCGCATGCCGGCGAAGACCGCCGGCAGGGCAGCTGGCAGTTGGAGCTTGGTCAGGACCGTCCAGCGGCTGGCTTTCTGCAGCCGGAAGAGTTCAAGCTGGGAGCGGTCAGCCGATTGGAGCCCGAACAGGGTGTTCGAGACGACGGGGAAGAGCGCGATCATGACACACACCACGGTCCGGGAGAAGAAATCGAAGCCGAACCAGAACCCGATCAGGGGCACCAAGGCGAGGATGGGGATGCACTGCAGGATCACGGCGTAGGGAAACAGCGAGCGTTCGATCCATTTGGCCTGTGACATTGCGATGCCCCATGCCATACCGATGACGATCGCCGCAGCGAGACCGGCGAGGGCGACGGCAGCGGTCTGCCCCAGGCTTGCCAGGATCTCGCCAAGGACTTCCGGGGCCAGGAAGCCTTTTCTGACCACCTGGTCCGGAGGCGGCATAAGGAACCGTCGCTTCTCGTCCAGCACCAGGTAGCTGACTGCGTACCAGAGCCCCAGGAGCATGAGGGAGACGAGCACGGGCGGAACCCATGTGGCCGTCTTGGGCCTGCGAACCCGAACATCGGGCGTCGTTCGCTTGATGGGGGAAGGCCCGGAGGCTGTGGCTTTGGGGGACTTCTCGGGGTTGATCGTGGCTGACATCAGTGGTGCCCCTCTCGGAGTGCGTGGGAGACGTCGCCGACCAGGGCGGCGAACTCGGGGGTGAAACGGATGTCAGGGTCACGAGGCACAGGGAACGGCACCTCAAACGTGCGCACAATCGCTCCGGGCCGGCCCGACATGACCACCACCTTTGTGGAAAGGTACACGGCCTCGGAGACGGAGTGAGTGATGAACAAGCCCGCAAAGCGGCGCTCGGCGAAGAGCCGAAGAAGTTCATCGTTGAGTCGCTCGCGCGTAATCTCATCAAGGGCTCCGAACGGTTCGTCGAAGAGGAACAGTTCCGGGTCCAGGGTGAGTGAACGGGCCAGGGAGGCCCGCATCTTCATGCCGCCGGAGAGCTGCCGCGGAAGGTGCTCTTCGAAGCCTTTGAGCCCGACCAGTTCGATGGCCTCCCGGGCCTTCTGCGAGCGGATAGCCCGGGGCTCCTTCCTTAACTCGGCCAGCAGTTCGACGTTGGATTGGACGTCGCGCCACGGTAGCAGGGTGGCATCCTGAAAGACGTAACCGATCCGGGACGTGGCAATGTTGACGGTTCCGTGGGAGGAGCTTTCCAGCCCGGAGGCGATGCGCAGCAGCGTGCTCTTGCCGCAGCCGGAAGGTCCGACAACGGTTACGAACTCACCCTGGCGGACCGTGAGGTCCACGCCCGAGAGGGCGACGGTCCCGTTGGGGAAGGTCATTTCGACATCCTGGAAATCGAGGAGCGTCGTCCCCTCGTTCCGGGTTTCCGACAGCGCAGCTGCCTGTGTTTCGGTCATGCGGAGTACCTCGGTTCCATGGGGGCTGAAAGTTGACGCAGACTTGCGGGGGTGGCGATGCGGCGCGATATTTCGCTGTGTGCCACGAGGCGCCCCGCGTGGATGACATATCGGTCAGGTGAGGCATTTGCGACCACATCGCCGATACTGGTGCCGCGGATGGCCACTAGCTCGGCGTCCGCGCCCTCCACCGGGCCGGCCGCGGGCATGCCCATGACGGAGCGGGCGCCGACGGAAACTGCCTGATAGGCCTCGGCAGGCGTCAGATGCGCGGCGACAACGAGCAGCCCTGCCGTTTCGAAGGCGTCGCTTCGCCCCACAGGGTTGAAGGGGTCGCGGACGTTGTCGGCCCCGGCACCCAGCCGGGCCCCCCGGTCAAGGAGCGTTCGGACTGCAGTGAGGCCGCGCGGCGTCGATGCCGGGTGGTCCCAGCCTTGAAGGTAGAGGTTGGTGATCGGGAGGGTGACTATGCCGAGGTCGCTCGCGAGAATCTCGTCAATCACACCGTGGAGGCCCTCCGGTTCGAGGGTTCCCAGTCTGACGCAATGACCGGCCGTCCTCATCCGCCCCGCTGGCCATTCGCGGACAAGTCGGGCGAACTCGACGATCGTGAGCTCGCCATCCAGGCTCTCGTCCGTGTGAAGGTCGACGCCGACGCCGCGGCGTTCGGCGAGTGTGATCAGTCGGCGCAGATCTGCAAAGGGGTCTGCGCTGAGATGTGGTGATCCGCCCACGAGGTCGACTCCGAGATCGAGGGCTGCTTCGATGTCGGCGTCCGGGACCTCGGAACCTGCAAGGGCCACAAGTTCGAGGTCCATGAGCCCTTCGAGCTCCTGGCGGACAGCAACAAGGGCTTCGACGCCGCGGAGGGGTTTGTCTCCGAGCAGGACGTCGACGTGGCACCGCACCGACGTGGTGCCGTTGGCGAGCAGCGTGAGCGCCGCTTCAAGGGCCCGGCCGCGGATGTCGTCGACGGTCATTGTGGAGGCGTGGCGGCGCCACGCCTCGATCGCGTCTCGCAGATTTCCTAGGGGAGGCCGGATGGCCTCCGCGGACAATGCCTTGTCAAAGTGAGCGTGCGGTTCGGCGGGGGCCGGGAGGAGCATGAAGCCGCTGAGGTCTATCTCCGCTCCGGAGCCGGACCGCCTGCCTTGCCCAGCGGCCACGACGCGGCCAACCCGGTTTCCGTTGATCTCTACGTCCCGGACGGTTCCGTCGGGAAGCGTAGCTGAACGAAGGAGCGAGATATGGAAAGGCAGCTGGTGCATCCGGTCCTCCGATTTCATTGCTCTCGATGTGTGGCAAAATGTTGATACACTCAACATGTTGATAGCTTCAACATACGGTGGTTGTGTTTCGCCCACGTAACAAGTCGGTTTCCCGACCGTGAATCAGCCGGGGTCCTGCACCACGGCTGGTGAAATTACAGTTCCATAGTCCTGAAGGACCGAAAGGAGTCACGGTGAAAAACCCGGTAGACGTGGCGCGATCCGGCGGCGAAGGCACCGGCCGGGCCCCCGCCATTGACAGGCAGATCGCACTGATGGGACGGCGCGTCCGTGTGCTGCGCAAGGACAAGGGACTCACGCTGGTCCAGCTCGCCGGAGCAACAGATCTTTCGCATTCCTTCCTGAGTCAACTGGAAAGGGGTCTTGCCCGTCCGAGCATGTCGTCGCTGGATCGGATCTCCCACGCATTGGGCATCAGCCAGATCGAGCTGATGCTCGCGGCGGAGTCCCGCGGCGCGTCCTCGGACGACCACGGCAACGTCCACGTGGTCCGGGCCGACGAAGGCGTCCGCGGGCCGACGCGCAAGGGCGAGGCCCGTACCCTGGCCCGAGGGAACCGGGGAGTCATGACCTTGGAATGGCGCGACTCCAGTGTCGAACCGGGCAGGTTCTTTGTGCATGACGAGGACGAGTTCCTGTTCATCATTTCCGGCAGCGTGCTGGTGGACCTGGACGACCGCGGGTGCGAGCTGCTGCATGCGGGGGACTCGATCCACTACCCGGGCGGCACCCGGCACCGCTGGAGCTCACCGGATGGCAGCGTCTACCGTGCCATCGTCGTCAAGGAAGACCGGTCGTTGACCGGCGGGACCGGCGACGTCCACTTCGAGCGCGCGGACGCCGATCTGGACGGGAAATCATGAGCGCCGAAAACGTCGAGGTGTTCGAGGTCAGCGTCGCGGCACGCCGAGAGCTTGCGGCGGGGGTCGTGGCCTTCGAGCTGGCAAGAGCAGACGGCTCGGCCCTTGCCCCGTGGACGCCCGGTTCACATCTCGATGTCCTGTTACCTGGCGGGATAGAACGGCAGTACTCCCTGTGCGGCGGCACGAGTACCGGATCGCCCTGGCGGATCGGAGTATTGCGCGAGCCCGCCGGCCGGGGCGGCTCCATCCAGTTGCACGACTCCGCCACAGTTGGGACCAAACTGCGCGTTCGGGGCCCCCGCAACCACTTCCCGTTCGCACCCGAAGCGGGGGCCCGAATCATCTTTGTCGCTGGCGGAATCGGCATCACGCCCATCCTTCCCATGGTCCGCGAGGCAGCTGCACGGGCCCTCGACTGGACCCTGCTCTATGCCGGGCGCTCCCGGCAGACCATGGCGTTCGTGGACGAACTGCTCGCCTACCATCCGGAACGGGTCCGGATCCACGCCGCAGATGAAGGTCAGCGGCTGGAACTAAGCGTTCTTGCGGCCGACAGCCGTCCAGGACCCGGTGCCCGGCTTGCCGTGTACGGCTGCGGACCCGCCCGGCTGCTCGACGGCGTCGAGGACGCCTTCGCCGGCTATCACGGAGTAAGCGTGCATCTGGAGCGTTTCACCCCGAAGGAGAACGGCGCTCCGGTCTATAACGGACCGTTCGAGGTGGAACTCCAGCAGACAGGTGTGACCGTCACAGTGACCGAGGGCCGCACGATCCTGGAGGCCGTGGAAGAAGTCGGGGCTTTTGTTCTTTCCTCCTGCCGCGAAGGTACCTGCGGCACTTGTGAGACCCCCATCGTCTCCGGAACGGCTGATCATCGAGACTCCGTTCTGACAGCGGCGGAACAAGCCGAGAACCGTGTGATGATGGTCTGCGTCTCGCGCGCGGCGTGCAGCCGCCTCGTGCTCGATCTCTGACCCCAGCCGCCACTTTCACCCAAACGACCACTATCCAGGGAGTCCCGTGCTCACTATAACCAACGCCGAACGGATCTTCATCGACGGCAACGAGGAACGCACCGGCCCGCTGCATATCAGTGAAGGTACCGTGGTGGGCGCCGACCCCGCCCAAGACGACGGGGAGGTCCTTGACGCCACCGACTGTGTGGTCACACCCGGCCTGGTGAATGCGCATCACCACCTGCTTCAATCGGCCTTCCGCACCCTTCCTGGCACGCGCGGTGTGGCCATGAGCGAATGGCTGCCCACCATGGCAACCGCCTATGATGCGGCCAGTGTCGACCCCGAACTCGCGAGTTTTGCGGCCTCAGTGGGTGCCGCGGAGGGCTTGCTGTGCGGGGTGACCACCGTGGCCGACCACCACCTGAGTTGGCCCCGGGGCGCCGACACCGTGTCAATCGCCCGGGCAAGCGCCGAGGCCGTCCGCCGAGTTGGCGCGCGTCTTGCCTTCGTACGGGGAACCGCAGGCGACGATCCCCAGGCCGCTGCTGCCTCCGCGGAGGATATCGTTTCGGCCTTGCTGCCCGGCACCACCAGCGGGGTGAGCGGCGATGGCATGCTCCAGCTCGCCGTCGGGCCCGCCGGAGTCCACAGCGACGGCCCTGAAACGTACAAGCTGCTCGGCGAGGTGGCCCGCCGGCACGGGCTGCGTCGCAGGACCCAATCGAACGAGCAGGTTGACGTCGGAATTGCCCAGGAGCGCTACGGCCGCCGCCCTCTGGAGCTTCTGGAGGACTGGGGCTGGCTTGAGGACGATGTAACCCTGGCTCACCTGTGCGGCGTCACGCCCTGGGAGATCTCCCGGATTGCCACATCTGGCGCAACCGCGACCCATGCCCCTGGCTGCGACCTCCCCATGGGCTGGGGAATCTCACCGGTCGCCGCACTGCTCGACGCCGGCGTGAAAGTGGGCCTCGGCACGAGCGGTGGCGGCTCGAACGACGCCGGCCACCTCCTCGCAGATGCACGGCTCGCCATGCAGATTGCGCCCCTTGTGGGCCGGGCCGTGTCCGCCCGCGAGGCACTCAGCATCGCCACGGAAGGCTCGGCACAAGGCCTTGGCCGCCCCGAACTCGGCCATTTGCGGTCCGGGGCCGCAGGCGACTTATGCGCGTGGGATGTCGCAGGCATCGCCGACGCCGGCGTCGCGGATCCCGTTGCAGGGATCTTGTGGGCATCGCCCGGGCGCCGGCCACGCCATGTGGTGGTCGCGGGCAGAGTGGTCGTCCGTGACTTTCAGCTGGTCAACACGGACGAACACGAACTCGTCACGGCCCTGCGCCGACGCGTGGGCCGATAATCCTGGCCCTAGTAGCCAGGGTCGGCCGCTCGGCGATGAGGAGCTCTCATGGGTTTCTTTCGCGCCGGCGGGACTGGATCCGCCAAGGCCTGCCGACGGTGTCCCTGCCGACCTGATACCGCTTTGCCAACCCGCCGATCGACATGCCCTCCACACGGGCGTCTCGGCGGATCTTGGCAAGTGGTCGTCGCATCGAGGAGTGGACCTCGTGCACGATCTTTGAAGATGCATCCAGCAGCGAATGATGTTCTTGGCTACTCGAACCTCACCGACTTGCCGACAAATGCGGCGTGCGCGGCGCAAGGGGTTCTAAGCGTGGAGCCCAGGCAAGGCAATGTGAAGCCCGGAGGTAGTACCTGGCTATCAGCAGGACTGATCCCGTCCAGATGGGTTCTTGCAGCGCTTCCAGCCATGCGGTTTGGACATGACCGAAACGGTCCCAGTTGATGGTGATCCACGAACCGGTAGGTTCTCGGGCGTCAACGCTGAGGACGGTGATTTCCGCCGTCGTGCCGTGCGTTCGTCTGATGTCCCGGCGGCATTCCAGCAGGCGCGCCATCGCGTGCTGTCCACAGGCAGGACTAACGCTTCAACTGCTGTGTGACGGGGTCAGCGAGGGATGGTCGCCTGCATTGCGCCCGGTCCACGAGACGAACGAGAACTGGATTTCGTTCACCTCGCCCCAAGCAGTGTCGTCAGGATTCCTTGACAACCGGTCTGGCTGCACGACAAGGTCGTGTCAGGAAAGCTTGACAACGGATCGGAGTCGCTATGTGGGATCTTGACGGCGAAGGACATGAGGGCTGGGCCGCGCCAGTTCTTGACGTCGTCATCGGGGGTGGAGTGTGGACCGCCATCTCGGTCATCGAAGGTCGCGGGGTAGCCCGTGCCGACGCTGCTGCCGTCGACGACGGCGTGGCCGCGGCGGCGGCGGTCGACGCACGGGATCCTGATGCGTTAGAGGCGCCGGAAGGAATAGCCGGAGGTAGCTCTTTCGTGCCCGTCTGAGTCGGAGGGGCGCTTGCGGTGACCCCGGAGGTTCCAGGTGCGGTCACTCCAGGCGGCAGGGTGCCGGTGAGCCACAGCCGGGTCGTTCGGTGCCGGAGCAGGGGCCGTAGGCGGCTGGTAACCGGGTGCCGACCAGGCCGGCGGAGTTGCGGCCGTCGTGGGGCGTCCGTCCGGGCCACTCGCGCCGGGGGTGCCGTTGTTGATGCCAACGCTTGTGTCGGAGCCGGGCTGGCCTGCGGCCGGAATCCACTCGCACCGCAGACCTGATTGCCTTTGTTATCGAGCATGCAAGTGTCGGCTTGCGCAGGAACAGGCAGGAGCGTCATGGCGACAGCAGCAAGTGGAACGGTCAGTGCGGCGCGGCGGAACCGGAACGTGATCACAGTAGCCTCCTCGGCATCTGGCTTATTCACCGGGGACCATGCGTAGACCGGCCACAACCTCGTCTTCACGGCATCTGGCTCAGGGCAAGTTACCGGGTCGGCGCCGGGACATGCTCGCGCAGCAGGGCCGCGAACCTGGCCGGGGACGCGAGGCCTCTCAAAGGCTTTATGCGGCCGCGGTCGGCCAATTGAATTAGCTGGTGTAGCACCCTGGCCGCGTCCTGCCGCTGCCCCATGGCAGCCAGACGTGCGTCCCCGAATCCCCAGCTCGCCAGGGAATCCCTGTGCATCTGGACGATTTCCATCAGGGAAGAGATGTCAGCGAGGTCCTTATCTGAGGTGCGATATTTCCACGCAAGAGCCTTGAGGATCAGGGCTGCCTCGACGTCTGGCACTGGGATCGTGAAGGCAAGGTCTTCCTTACCTCCAAGGAGCTGTACTTTCACGTCGATCAGCAACGGCGTGCCATTCAAGGCGAACCCGAGGCCTGGAATTGCATCGAATCCGCGGCCGTTGACTTCGGTGGGGCGTGTCATCGGTCTGCCGACGCCGGTGTGCGGAATCAGCAAATCTACCTCGATCTTGGCGCCTTTTTCGTCGGTGCGGATGTAATGGTTGCCCTTCACGGCCTCATATCCGCGTGCCAGGAGCTGGTGGTGCAGGTTTTGCCCAGCTGCCACGGCCTCTCTGATTCCAGCATCCGCATCGGCCGTGCTTCGTTCCGTTGCCGCGGGGGTGGGGTAAACGTGCATGAGCATCTGGACCATGTGGCCGCCGACGATCCGGTAGTCCGCGAGCGGGATACCTTCAGACGCCGCGGCGACATCTGCCAGTGCGCGGTACCCCAGGTCTGCGGCGTTGGACATTGAGATGACGTTAATGGCTGTCATCGGGCGGTCCCGGCGAGGATGGCTTCACGTAGGTGCTCAGCGGCCTCGTCGCTGTCGACGGCGTCGTCTGCCAAGACATCTTGGAGGGTCACGAGCGGGTCAGCAAGGGGGATGCTGGCGGACACGTGAACCAGCAGTGCGGTTGCCCACAGGGTCGGGTCCTCAGGGACCGTGGTGATCAGAGTGGCCTCTTCTTTGCTGGCCCGGCTGAAGCCTGCGTCGGTGAAGTCAACAGTTTCGCGCAGGTACACGAGGACGCTGTCTGGAAGTCGCCAGGGTGCATAGATGTCCGCTGCGGCGTCACCGGAGATTAGCGGCGAGGCGCCTATCTCCTTGGCGAATGCCGCTGCCTTCTCCGCCTGTTCCGTAGGGGACTTCAGGCTGTACCAGTATGAAGACACTCCGCGCGGACCTGGGTAGTTCTGGGTCAGCCAGGACACGATCGCGGAAACGTCGTGGGCCTTCCAGCCCGACTGATCATGCTCGACAAATGGGGTGAGGAGCTTCAGGTGCTTGTTCACGGCCGGCTGGCTGATGCCGACGGCGCCCGCAAGCTCCTGCTGTGTCCAGGGGCCGTCGGCGAGGGCGAGCGCGCGCAGGATGGCCCAACGACCCCACGGGGCGCGCCCGCGGGTCTTCTCAGTGGGAGAGTCAGTTTCCTTGCTCGATTGCAGGCGCTGCACGCCTCCGATCGTGACCGACGCCGGGTCCACGGTGATGAGGTCGACTTTGTCCTGGGAGGCGGCCTGGGAGAGAGCCAGGGTCGGGTGAGATGTCACGATGAGGGTTCGGACTTTGCGTTTGAGGATGGCATCGAGCTTGCTGGGCGTCGGAGGAGCGTCGGCGACCTGCACTTTCACTTCCCGGGTGCTGCGGTCCGGCAGCGTCAAAGAGAGCGCTTCGAGGTTGCCTCCGGAAATGCGAACCTCCGCCTGTTGCAGCAGTAGCATGGCCTGCGACAAGATAGTTTGCTGTTCCATTGTCGGAAACCTTTCTGCTAGACCTAACGGGGATTATATGTCAAATAACCTTATCCGGAAAATGCCGCTTTAGGTTATAGGCGTTTGAAATAAGCGCTTGAGCGGCCATTTCCCAGTCGCCCGTGTTGGCTGGGGTTCCGCGGGGCGGCCCGGCATGAAAGCCTCGGCGATTCTGGTCGAGGAGGCAAGATGCGCGTCGCAGCAAGCATGGTTCTCCGGATCTGCTCATGTCCTTGATAGTGACCAGGACATCGACTACAACATCCGCGACGGCAAGCCCCGCCCGGTTCGCGGCGAATCGCTTGTACCGGACGGCGCGGTCGTCGACAGTCGGAACGGCGCTCCGGGAACGAGGAGGGCGGGGACGCTGTCGTTGTGTTCGGTGGCTGCGAATTCTCCGCTGGCCGGGACGCCGGCCTGCGCTCGGTTCTGGTTGGTCATACCTGTCTGTGTGCGGCAGCACCCCGGATCTGGCGCCAATCACGGGCAAAACGTAGGACCGACGCTAACCGACCCGAAACCGACCACTGGGTCGGTCAGCAAAAATCGTGCCAGCACTGGGAAGCAGGGCCCCTATATAAAACCGACTTAACCGACCTTTTAACTCTCTCTATAGGGGACCCCATATATATAACCAATACATACCTCTTCCCTATATAAGCCCGCCCATCCCCAAAAAGGTCGGTTTGGTCGGTAGAAACCGCAAAAACCCCTGCCAACACTGCGATCCAAGACCAAAAAAGGGACTGCCCCGGCTTTTGTTGACTCGGGGTCTTAGGCCGCTGTGAGCGCGGT